>CAMTFT010000120.1 GCA_947071365.1 uncultured bacterium
GCGCCACAGCCTTAGCAGGCTATCGCGCAGCATTTTTGTTCAATTCTCGTGTGTCCTAAAAAACAACAAATCATCATAGATCCAGACATACAGCGGATGAGCCCTGCGAAGTCCTTCCCCTCGTCCGGGTTAGCTGTTAACTAATCGGCATTGATTAATCCGCCCCGGCTACCGGATAATGTGGTGTATTTCCGCCCTCAGCTCCCCCTGCCGATACAACCACTCTCTGGTTCGGTTCTTCTCGTGTATGGAGATCTCCTGCCGGATACCCTCCCCCGGCCCGCCGAGGATCAGTATCCGGTCGGAAAGGTAGATCGCCTCATCCGTATCATGCGTGACCAGAAGAATCGTCCGCTTCAGATTACTGCAAAGCTCCCGAAGCCAGTCCTGCATATCCCCTCTGGTAATGACATCCAGAGCACCGAAGGGCTCATCCAGCAAAAATATCCCCGCATCACAAAGTGTCGTACGAAGAAATGCCGCACGCTGGCGCATCCCTCCCGACAGCTCCGCCGGGTACTTATTTTCGCAGCCCTCCAGCCCGAACCTGGCCATCTGCGCCTTCGCCGTCTCTCGCATCTCATCTTTCCTGTGATGGATCTCACCGTACAGGCACACATTATCCAGAATCGTTTTCCACGGAAACAGCAGATCATTCTGCGGCATATACGCAAAACGGCCGCTGATCCCATGGATCTCTTCTCCATCGATCAAAATCTGCCCGCTCTGCGGCTGTAATATCCCCGCCAACACATTCAGCAGCGTGGATTTCCCGCAGCCGGAAGGCCCCAGAATACTGATAAATTCTCCATCCAGCACCGTAAAAGACAGATTTCGGAGTACTGTTTTATCTGAATAAGAAAAATTCAGGTGATTCACATCCAGTTTCATACTATACCTCTGTTCTACTGTGCCAGGAATTCATTCGTGTAGCACTCGGAAGCCGGAAGCGCTTCTTCAATCACGCCGTACTCCTGCAAGAAGGATGAATAGTTGTCCCATACCTCGTCCTTCATCACGCCCCATACGTCCGTATCTTCCATAAATTTGTCCGCAAGATAGTTCTGGGATTTTTTCAGCATTTCCACATCATAATCCGGTGCGTGGGATGAGAGGACCTCTGCCGCGCCGTCCGGGTCTGCGATCGTATCCCCGTACCCCTTTGCTGTTGCACGCAGGAATGCGGATACCATATCCGGATCTGATTCCAGCACTGCATTGCTGGCAATGATCACAGGCGTATAATAGTCAAGACGCTCATCCAGCTCCCGGCACTCCATATAGTTCAGCTTACAGCCGTTCATTTCGGCCATAACACTGTCCCAGCCCTCAAAGAACCACATCAGATCACAGCTCTTTCCAAGCGCTTCAAATCCACTTCCGTCAGAAATAACCATATTGAGTTTCGAAAAATCGGCTCCCGCCTGAGTCATACACGCCTCCAGCACCGCTGACTCTCCCGGGCCGCCCCAGCCGGCATACGTTTTGCCCTCAAAATCCGCCGGAGATGTGATTCCGCTGTCCGCCAGGCTGACGAAACCGGAGGTATTGTGCTGAATGACCGCAGCAACAGCTTTGATCGGAAGCGGATCTTCCGCGGTCAGCGCAATCGTCACATCCTCCTGATAGCTGATTCCAAAGGTGCCCTTCTGCTGTGCTACCAGCGTGGCCGTAGCTCCGTCCGTCGGCTCAATGATCTCAACGTCCAGCCCCTCTTCCTCATAATACCCTTTGTCCAGCGCCACATACATTCCTGTGTGGTTCGTATTCGGCACGTAATCGAGGATCACTGTTACCTTCTTAAGCTCTTCGCTCTCCTTCGCACCGGCAGCCATCGCCATGCTCATCGCCATACCTGCTGCCATCAGGACTGCCGTACTCTTTTTCCATGCTTTTTTCATGCTATAATTCCTCCTCTTAATATATATTGTCATAGTCATTCTTTCCTTAAAATACAGGTCAGGCTATGATGTTGTCCATTTTCGCCGCCTTGCCGATGGCAGCACCGCGTACCCGAAAAGCTTCACCAGCCCATTCATCATCAGGCTCAGAAGAATGATCATCAGAACACAGGCGAAAACCTTGTCCAGCATATAACCGTTCTTGGCCCGGATCAGATAATATCCAAGTCCGCTCTGGGACGCGATCCATTCTCCGACCACGGCTCCGCTGATGCTGTAGGTGGCCGCCACCTTAAGCCCCGACAGCAGCGATATCATTGCAGCCGGAATTTTGACGATACGGTACAATTGGAGCCTTGAACCGCCATATGTGCGCACGAGATTCATATATCCCGCGTCCATTTCCCCCAGCCCGTCACTGAAGCTGACCACAATGGGGAAAAAACACATAAGCACCACCGTCAGGATTTTCGGTGCATACCCGAACCCCATATATATAATGAAGATGGGAGCCAGCACGATGACCGGCACCGTCTGCGTCACCACAAGGATCGGATAAATGCATTTTTTAAATGTAGGCATGGCATCTATCAGAACGCCGATCACAATACCCACCGCAAAGGAGATCGCCATTCCGGCCAGCGCTTCCATAACAGTCACACCTGCATGTCCAAGCAATACCGGGAACTCCGTCACAAAGGTCTTTATCATGTCGCTGGGCGCCGGAAGCACATACAGCGGAATTCCAGCGAGCTGTACCACAGCCTCCCAAAATGCCAGGAGCACCAGAATCACCAGTGCCGGCGCTGCTTTTGAAAACTTGTTCATATCAGATTCCTCTTTCTCTATAAAAGAATGTGCAACAAAAAATGCCAGACATCTCATGCTGGCATTTAAATCAAACATCCCATAACTGCGCGCCAATCTTTTACCTTGGCATCACGCAGTTCTGAAAACATATTTTCCTTCGCCAGTATTATCTGTATCAGGTTCTAAGGGTCAAAACCGTACGGTTTACTCTCAGGCTTCACCAGCCTCCCCGTTTTCAAATTTTAGTATACTACACTTCCCTGTCATCTACAAGAGGGAAATCCAGTAATTTCATTCAATATTTTTTAAGCCTTCTGAAGCCACTCCTGCACGACACTGACCTGCATGCCGACTGCCTTTGCAATGTCGTCTATGGCCATGCCCATGCGGGAAAGGTTGATAGCTGCAGTATAAGTGTAACCATAGACCTTATAAAAGTCATTTATGCTTAGATAGTCGTCGGGTGATTTATATTCTATGATATTGTATGTACGAAATATCCTGTCTCCAACAGACTTATTAAGCAAAATACAACCTCATATCATACCACGTCGCCCCGCCATGGCAGGAATCCGCCACACCATATTTCACAAAGCCGTGCTTTTCATAATAATGGATCAATCGCTCCTTGCACGTCAGAACCACGCCCTTTTTGCCGCGCTCCCGTGAAATGCGCACAAGAGCATCCAGCAGTTCTCCCGCAATTCCTCTGCACCGGTATTCCGGCAATACATTCAGGCCGAAAACGGTCTGGTACGCCCCTGCCGGATCATGCAGACTTACATCGTGATACAGCTCATCCGGCAAATGCGGCTCGTTCGTAGTGCCGCCATCTATAAATCCAATGATTTTCCCGTCCAGCTCCGCCACCAGAAAGTTCTCCAGAAATGCCTGCATCCGCTCGCTGATCTCCTGCAAAGAAGCCGCCTCCGCCGCCGGAAAACAAGCTGCCTCAATGTCAGCAAGGCTGCCCGCTTCTTCTATTTTGGCCTGTCTTATCAATACTTCCATACCAATCTCCTTTTTACATACTTCAGCCATACAAACCGTAAGCACCGCCTGCTGCGCTGAACCTATTACCGCTGCTCACTATGCTGAATTTATTTGACATACCCCAGCGTTTTCCTTTATACTCCTTCTGAGCAGTCAAACACCCTTTACAAATAATGGGATATTTAACTCTCACGGAAATAAATTCAGATACCGCCAACCAGGTGCATTCGATGAATTATTTCTGAAAGGGACATGATTCCCGACGGTACTTAGCGGGCGTATTTTGCCCGCTTACGTACCGCTTCGTGGAATTACTAAGCGCAAGCGGTCCCTGGAAGAAACAATTCATCGAACGCACCGTCCGGCAAAAATTTATACCACAGTATTATTCACAAAGAAATCCGCCTGTGAGCCATTTTACCAGATAAATCGCGCTCCGGCAATACACCAGGGAGGATCTATGATTTTAAATGTAAAAAATCTGAGCCACGGTTTCGGCGACCGGGCAATTTTCGATAACGTTTCTTTTCGCCTGCTGAAGGGAGAGCACATCGGGCTCATCGGCGCCAACGGCGAAGGAAAATCTACCTTTATGAATATTATTACCGGCAAGCTGATGCCGGATGAAGGTACTGTTGAGTGGGCGAAAAATGTACGCGTCGGATATCTCGACCAGCACGCCGCTTTGGAAAAGGGCATGACCATCCGGGATGTCCTCAAATCTGCTTTTGGTTTTCTTTTTGAAATAGAGGAGACCATGAACCGGATGTTTGAAAAAATGGGTGAAGCATCCCCGGAGGAGATGGAACGTCTTCTGGATGAAACCGGTACGTATCAGGAGCTTCTGGAGCAGCATGATTTTTACATGATCGACACAAAGGTGGACGAGATCGCCCGGGCGCTGGGGCTTACCGACATTGGTCTGGACCGGGATGTCACCGAGCTTTCCGGCGGTCAGCGCACCAAGGTTTTGATGGCAAAGCTGCTGCTGGAAAAACCAGATATCCTGTTGCTGGATGAGCCTACGAATTACCTCGACGAGCAGCATATCGAATGGCTGAAGCGTTATCTGACAGAATATGAAAACGCCTTTATTCTGATCTCCCACGATATTCCATTCCTGAACAGCGTCATTAACCTGATTTATCACATGGAAAACCAGTCCCTGAACCGTTACCCCGGAGACTACGACAAATTTCAGGAGGTCTACGCCATGAAAAAATCCCAGCTTGAGGCCGCTTACAACCGCCAGCAGCAGGAGATCAATGAGCTGAAGGATTTTGTTGCCAGAAATAAAGCCCGGGTGGCTACCAGAAATATGGCCATGGCAAGACAGAAAAAACTGGACAAAATGGATGTGATTGAACTGGCCCGGGAAAAACCGAAGCCGGAATTTCATTTCCTGACGGCCCGCACTTCGGGAAAAATGATTTTTGAGACCTCCGATCTGGTCATCGGATATGACGAACCGCTCTCAAAACCGCTGAACATCCGCATGGAACGCGGACAGCGCGTCGCTCTGACGGGAGCCAACGGCATCGGAAAGACCACGCTGCTAAAGAGCATTCTCGGGCTGATTCCGCCCTACTCCGGCTCCGTGCAGCTCGGCGATTATCAATATATCGGCTACTTTGAACAGGAGGCTGCCACAGACAACAGCACCACCTGTATAGAAGAGATCTGGCAGGACTTCCCCTCCTACACCCAGTACGAGGTACGCTCTGCCCTGGCAAAATGCGGTCTTACCACGAAGCACATTGAAAGCCAGGTACGGGTGCTGAGCGGCGGCGAACAGGCAAAGGTGCGCCTCTGCAAGATCCTGAACCGGGAGACAAATATCCTGCTGCTGGACGAGCCTACCAATCATCTGGATGTGGACGCGAAAGCGGAGCTGAAACGAGCGCTGCAGGAGTATAAAGGGACGATTCTGCTGATCTGCCATGAACCGGAATTTTACCATGATGTGGTGAACGAGGTGTGGGACTGCCAGGAGTGGGCAACAAGAATCCCGTAAAAGCGTTATTTAAATTCCCTGATTTCCTGCAAAAGCTGCATATCCTCATCATTTACGCGTATATTGGAGCACAGCTCCTTCCCGGCCGGGCTGATGACCTTCATCTCAATGACGCTTCCCGTCTCGATGCTGTTCATCGCAGCCCGGAAAAATGGCTCTACCTTCCCATGGTTCCGCTTAAAACGCTCCACCATTTCTTTATACTCCATTAATTTCATCGGGTTGATCATATCCATCTCTCCTTTTTCCATTATCTGTAAAGCTGCCCCAGGGATTTTGCAGCTTTTTTGCTGATATCTTATATTCCGCAATTTTCACAGGCCGATTTCTGAATTCCATGCACAGGCCGATTTCTGAATTCCATGCACAGGCCGATTCCCAAATTCCATGCACACGTCGATTCCCGACTTCCATACACAGGCCGATTTTACAATTCAATCCTTGTTTTTCCCGCAAAAAGGATTATAATAAGAGGCTGTGAAATATTGTCATTTAATAATAGAAGG
>CAMTFT010000121.1 GCA_947071365.1 uncultured bacterium
AAATAAAAAAGGGAGATACGTAAAATGAGAGAAGAAGTATTGGATTTATTGGCAGAGATCTGTGAGGATGACGCAGTAAAGCGGGAGCTTGATATGGAACTGTTTGAATCGGGGCTGATGGATTCACTGGGCTTTGCGGAGTTTCTTGTTGAACTGGAGGAGCAGTTCGAGATCGTAATTTCTCCGTCAGAGGTAGAGCGCTATGACATTAATACGCCGGAGAAGATTCTTGAACTGGTAGAGGCGAGGGCATAAAAATTGAAGCGAGTAAAAGCATTTTTGGCAGCACTTTTGCTGTTCGCGGTGACGGTTGCCGGGTGCCACGTATATATTCAGGGCCGCGTAGCGGTGAATAATCCGAAATTTTCTACGTGGTCTGAGGAGAAAAAAGGAAAATCGCTGGCCGGGCTGACGGAAAATATGAATGAAGAGAGCTTTCCGGTCTTTGGCTCTTCCGAATTTCAGCACGGTACAGAGACGATCTATCATCCATCAGAAATATTTTCGCAAAGCCGTTTTAACCCGATGCTGATAGGGGCCGGGTATTATCAGTCGCTGAGCCATGCGGTGACGCTGGCGGCGGTGGAGGGCTCCATGGAGCAGCGAAAGGCGGTATTGATCCTGTCTCCGCAGTGGTTTCGCAAGACGGGGGTGGTGAACCAGGCGTATGCGTCCCGATTTTCAGAAACGCTGTATGCCGGTATGCTGGCCAATGATAAGCTGAGCGATGAGACGAAAAAATATATTTCTAAGCGTACCCATAAGCTGCTTCGCGGGATCGATGATAAGACTCTGGAGCACGTAGATCTGCATGAAAAGGTATTGTGGCAAAAAGAGGGAAATGCCATTGAGGCGGCACAGGAAGAATTGTGGAACCGCTTTTTGCACGAGAAGGAGCTTTTCTCCATGAGCGCTATGCAAAATGTGGCGGGCATCCGGCAGGGAGACGGGCTGCCCGTCGAGGAGCAGGAACCAGACTGGGACGCGCTGATGCAGCAGGCGGAAGCGGATGGCGAGCGGGAAAACCAGAACGAGTTTTTCATAAACGACAGCAGCTACAAGCGTCTGGAGCCGCACCTGGAGCAGAAAAAAGACGTGAGTAAAGACGCGGTAAACGGCTACCAGAAATCGCCGGAATACGATGACCTCCGGTGTTTTCTGCAGGTATGCAGGGAGCTGGAGATCACGCCGATGCTTGTTCTCATACCGGTAAACGGATATTATTATGATTTTACAGGCTTCCCGAAGACGGCCAGAGAAGGCTACTATGAAAAGATCCGCGCAGTAGCAGAGGAGTACGGCGTGCAGGTCGCGGATTTCTCCGATCAGGAATACACAAAATATTTCTTTGAAGACAGAGTGCATATTGGAAAGAAAGGGTGGGTGATGGTCTGTGAAAGCCTTTATCGATTCTATCAGGAAGATTAAAGAACATCCGCGGGTGATGTTCGCGTGTCACGCCGCCGGATTTTATATCCTGATGATGATACTGTATCTGTATTTTATGCTGGCGAACCTGTCCAGCGCCCCCAAATTCGTGTATACACAATTTTGATAGCTACGAGCCGCATAAATAAGAAGAGGAACAGCATGACTGCTTGCAGGAAAGGCTGTTTCTCTTTTTATTTATGGGGCGACAGCCCCAAGTGAGATGGAGCGAAGCGGAATCGAACAAAGTGTGCTGACCCGCTCATATTCAGCCCAACAGCACTGTCTATTCTGCCATCTGCTTCGTTGTCATCAGTCAACGATGCCACCGCATCGCTTCCTTCTTCCGCCTTGCAGAGTGTCAGAATATTCAGCACTGTTTGACTAAACATGAGCGGGTCAGCACACTTGCGGCTCGTAGCGGAAGTGGAGGGATACACTCCATCTGATTCCCCTTTCATTGACATAAATTTCGGGATACTATATAATGTAAACGTTCTATGGATAAACAGGTCAAGCTATATTGAAAAAGGAGCAGTAGTTTTGGGTATTAATGATAAAGAAAGAAGTGAAAGGCAGGCTGCATGGAAAACAAGCACAATGCGTTTCCTCATAAGCAGCTTTGTCGCTATTATTATTGTATGTATAGGTGTTCTGGCGTTTTTTGCAGTCTCGACAAGTAAAAAGAGTGAGAAGACAATAAACAAAATAGGCACGATTTACATGGCGGGGATGAATGAAAGAATCGCCATGCATTTTGAGGCAACGGTGGAATCGAGGCTGAATCGTGTTGAGTATCTCATTGACTCGGTTCCGGCTGCTGATCAGGATGATTATGATGAAATGAAAGAAAAGCTGGTATACGGTGCGGAGGCGCGCAATCTCAGTCATCTGGCTTTTCTGGCAGAAGATGGGACGCTGGAAATGCTTCTGGGTGATCAGATCGAGCTGGCCGACGCAGATCCTTTTCTGGGGTCGCTTAATGAGGGCGAGGAAAAAATTGCGGCTGGACTCTGCGAGCAGTACGGGGACATTATGGCACTTGGTGTCCCGGCCGAATATCCGATGAAAAACGGCAAGAAATGTGTTGCCCTGGTAGGAGCGATGCCGGTTGATTACATAAAAAAGCTTCTTGCTCTGGATGACAATTATTCACTTGTGTATTCGCATATCATACGACGGGATGGAAGCTTTGTAATTAAAAACGGGGATGTGCAGGAAAATAATTATTTTGAGCTGATGACAGAATATTTTCTGGACAGCCATGGGAAAGTGTCCGATACATACGTTCAGGAGCTGAAAAAAGCGATGTCGGAAAAGTCGGATTACTCCGCGCTGTTTTATATGGAAAACGACCGGCGGCATCTTTACTGTACCGCCCTTCCATATTCTGAGTGGTATCTGATAACTGTTATGCCATACGGTTCGCTGGACGAAGCGGTGAATGAGCTGAATCTGCAGAGATTCGTACTTTTGCTGATAAGTATAGGTGTTATCCTGTGCGTGCTTTTGATCGTGTTTGTCAAATACTTCAGGCTGACGCAGAGGCAGATCTGCGAGCTGGAGGAGACACGTACAGAAGCGGTCAATGCGAACAGGGCCAAGAGTGAATTTCTGTCGAATATGAGCCATGATATTCGGACGCCTATGAATGCTATTTTGGGTATGACGGCGATTGCGGTTGCCAATGTTGAGAATACGGACAGGGTGAGAGACTGCCTGAAGAAAATTACTTTGTCCGGCAAGCATCTTCTGGGCCTGATCAATGATATTCTTGATATGTCAAAAATCGAAAGCGGCAAGCTGGTGCTTTCTATGGAACAGATATCGCTTCCGGAAATAATGGACGGTGTCGTGAACATCATACAGGCACAGATCAAGGAGAAACAACAGCAGTTTGACATTTTCATTCACGATATAGCAGTGGAAAATGTATACTGCGACAGCGTCCGGCTGAATCAGATACTGATCAATCTTCTGTCAAATGCAATAAAGTTTACACCGCAGGGCGGACTGATACACGTCGCTCTGAATGAGGAGGATTCACCTGCCGGGGAAGATTACGTGCGCGTTCATTTTCGTGTAAAAGACAGCGGAATCGGGATGGCACCGGAATTTGTGGACAAAATCTTTGAAACTTTTACGAGAGAGGATAACAAGCGTGTTCATAAGACGGAAGGAACCGGACTGGGCATGGCGATCACCAAGTATATTGTTGACGCAATGGGCGGCAGTATTGAGGTGGAGAGCCAGGTCGGCAAGGGCTCGGAGTTCCATGTGATCCTCGATTTGGAAAAGGCGGTTATTCCGGAGGCTGATATGATCCTTCCCGATTGGAATATGCTGCTCGTTGACGATGATGAGGAGCTTTGTGTAAGCGCCAGATCATCTCTCGAATCCATAGGCATAAAATCTGACTGGGCTCTGGACGGATACACTGCAATAAAGATGGTGGAGGACAGACACAGGAAACACGACGATTACCAGATTATACTTATAGACTGGAAGATGCCGGGAATTAACGGAATCGAGATGGCGCGTATCATACGCAGGAAAATGGGAGAGAGCGTTCCTATTCTTCTGATCTCAGCGTACGATTGGAGCAGTATTGAAGAAGAGGCCCGGGAAGCCGGTGTGACCGGGTTTATTTCCAAGCCGTTGTTTAAATCAACACTCTTTTATGGATTGAAGCAATATACGGATGATAAGATCCAGGTGGCAGAGCACAGCGGAAATTCCCGGGAAGATTTTGGCGGCGCAAGAGTCCTTGTCGCGGAGGATAATGAGCTGAACTGGGAGATCGCGAAGGAATTGCTTTCGCAGTATGGACTGGAGCTCGAATGGGCGGAAAACGGCCAGATATGTGTGGACAAATATACGAGCTCTCCGGTGGGATATTATTCTGCGATCCTCATGGATATCAGGATGCCGGTTATGACCGGATATGAGGCGACAGAGGCGATCCGCAGCCAGAAACGTGAAGACTCGGATGTGCCGATCATCGCGATGACAGCAGATGCGTTTACCGAGGATGTCGAGAATAGTTTGCGATGCGGCATGAATGCGCATGTTGCAAAGCCTATCGATGTCAAAGAGGTGACGAGGTTGCTGGAGAAATTTATTGATTGATATTAAAGAAGTGACGAGGTTGCTGGAGAAATCTATTGATTGATATTAAAGAAGTGGTCGGGTTACTGGGAAAATATAGCGATTGACGTTAAAAATGGCGGGTGAATTACGAAATTAATTCCCCGCCATTTTTCATGCATCGTGTTTTAGTTATTGATCTTCTCCCATCGTCCGGACGCGCCGCAGGGGAGTACCAGACCGCTTTCGGTCACAGGAAGTCCGATCTCCTGCGATTCCACATGGCCTCCGAATTTTTTCAGCTCTGTTGAGATCATATATGTGAGCACTGCCGGGGCAAGCCCGGTAGTATAGGAATTTACCAGGAAAAACAGAGGCTCATCGCTGAGCAGCCTGGCTGTGAGCTGTATGAAAGGATGAATCGATTCTTCAATCTTCCATATCTCCCCCTTCGGTCCGCGGCCATAAGAAGGCGGATCCATAATGATTCCGTCGTAATGGTTGCCGCGGCGGATCTCACGCTCCACAAATTTTACACAGTCATCCACCAGCCATCGTATTGGGGCTGATGATAACCCTGACGCGGCGGCATTTTCTTTTGCCCAGCCGACCATTCCCTTGGAAGCGTCTACATGGGTAACTGCAGCGCCGGCAGCAGCGGCGGCAAGGGTAGCGCCGCCGGTATATGCAAAGAGGTTCAGTACCTTGACCGGCCGCCCTGCGGAACGGATTTTCTCAGAAAACCAGTCCCAGTTCGTGGCCTGCTCCGGGAAAAGCCCCGTATGCTTGAAGCTTAAGGGCTTCATATGAAAGGTCAGATCGCGGTAGCGAATGCTCCATTGCTCCGGCAGATCGAAGAATTCCCATTCCCCTCCGCCTTTTTTGCTGCGGTGGTAATGGCCGTTGCGCTTTTTCCAGCCGTAATGCTGCCGCGGCGTATCCCATATAACCTGAGGGTCGGGGCGCACCAGAAGGTAGTCTCCCCAGCGTTCCAGTTTTTCTCCTTTTGAAGTGTCGATTACCTCATAATCGCTCCAGTTGTCTGCAATCCACATAGTATCCTCCCGTTGGCGGCAGCTTTTTTCATGTAAGACAAGAATTTACTTATGACATTGGTTCTAGTAGCTGTTTAAATGGTTTAGCTGTTTTAAATAGAGTATATCTGCTGTATTCTTTACAATTTGATTACCATGCATCTCCAGTATTCCGTCAATTTTGCGGAGGTGGTCTTTTGTGTCAGCGGTAAATTCTTTTGGCGTTGCATATAATTCCAGTATCAGGTCGTAATTTCTGGAAACAACATATTCGATGTTATCGAGTCGTTTATCCATTTTGTCTAATCGTACATCCATCTGGTCGAGTCGTCCGTCGATCTGGTCGAACCGTTCGTCCATTTTATCTAATCGTACATCCATTTGGTCGAGTCGTCCGTCAATTTGGTCGAACCTCTCGTCCATTTTATCGAGTCGTTCATTGATAGGCTGTATTTTGATATCCATGATCTCGGATATCGCCTGCAGATCCTGCGTACTAAGTGCCATATCATCCCTCCTCTCGTTAGTGTTTACAGTATATCATGCAGGCAGAGGATTGTCTAATAAAATATTGTCAAAATAAGTCAGGTATGTGGACGCGAAGTAAAATGTGTTTATCTTGCAATTTCGGGTTAAAAATTATAAGTTTTGCATAAT
>CAMTFT010000122.1 GCA_947071365.1 uncultured bacterium
CTACACCTATTAAGTCGTCGGCAGCGTCAGATGTGTATAAGAGACAGGAAACCTTTGCGGCTACATCCTCCGCCTTCTGATATGAAAGCTCTTTCACTACTTCGCCGGGCTCCCGGCTCGTGATGACTTCCTCTGCATTGCTTGGAATCACCTCAAAATCCACACCGATCTGCTCCAGCAGTTCTCTTCTTCTCGGCGATGCTGACGCCAAAATAATTTGCTTCATTGTATCCTCCAATCCTTCATAGCAATATATGATTCACGTTCATGACGCTGCATTCCCCGGCAGCCATCCCACTAGTTTGTATACACAGCAAAGCGCCTTCCTGTCTGAGAAGGCGCCCTTTTATGTGCCGCAGCTTTAAAATTCTCTATTGCCTGATATAAATTCCCTGAGATTCTATAAAATCATCCAGATCCGCAATGGTCTCTTCAGCCCAGGTCGCGCTGATGTCCTGATTCTTGCGATCCGCTTCCTGTTCCGTCTGATCCGTGCCAGATCCCGGAGCAGTTCTTTCTTCTTCTGTCGCATATGTCTTTAATGTCTTCGTATCTATCATACCATCAGCCCCCTGCTCTTCTCAGTCGTTGCCCTTCCAGAACCCTTCCTGCCCCAGCTCAGTCATGTGTACGCGATCCTTGAACTGCAGCTCCGGATTTTTGATGCTGACCCTCGTACCCGCCGGCACGGATGAAGTGATAAACGCGTTGGAACCGATAATAGCTCCCTCACCGATCACCGTATCGCCGCCCAGAATAGAAGCGCCTGAGTATACCGTTACATTGTCTTCCAGCGTCGGATGACGCTTTGTATTGCGCAGGTTCTGGCCGCCTCTCGTGGAAAGCGCGCCCAGCGTAACGCCCTGATATATCTTCGCACCGGTGCCTATCTCCGTCGTCTCTCCGACTACGACACCCGTACCGTGGTCGATAAAGAAATAGCTTCCGATCGTCGCTCCCGGATGAATATCGATACCGGTAAGATTGTGGGCATGCTCCGTCATGATTCGCGGAATCAGCGGAACTCCCAGAACATGGAGCTCATGAGCGATCCGATTCACCGTGATGGCAAAAACACCGGGATAAGAAAATATGACCTCATCCGTGTTAAAGGCTGCCGGGTCTCCATCGTACGCCGCCTGTACATCTGTTGCCAGGATCGAGCGCAGCGCCGGTATCCGCCTCAGGAACTTCCGAACGATCTCCTCCGCCTGCTGCTGTGCTTCCTCTTCATCCTCCGGCGCGTGCTCCGAATGAAACAGCGCCTTCGTCACCTGTTTCGTCAGACGGTACTGGATATCCTCCAGCAGTTCTCCCACATGATACTCAATGGAGCTTTCATTCAATGTCTTCGTCTCAAAAAACCCCGGAAAAACAATACTTCGAATCTTCTCCAGCAGGTCAATGATAATATCATTATTCAGCCGGTGCCTCGTATTGATGCTGCAAGTCTCGGGATGCTCCTGATAGCTGTTCAGGATCTCCCCCACCAATGTGTCCATCTCTTTCTTATATGAGCTGCTCATTTAAGCTCTCCTTTTCCATTGCTGTCTGTCTTGTTACACTATATGCCGTAGCACTTAATAGGCCATTCCGCAAATCTGATACAGCATGGCCTCTGTCACCGGATACGGCACATTTTTCAGTTTGCCCGCATTCGACATCATACCGCGTACCGCCTTTGTGACAAGCTCTTCATCTGCCTCCATCGGGCCAAGAAGCCTGTGAATAAACGCCGTAAAATACTGGATATCCGGAAAACCTGCAAGTGACAGAACCTTCTTCCGAATCAGCGGCCCTGACAACGCAAGATATCCCGGCAGGAAATATCCCACTGCCTTTCCGTGAGGAATCCCCTTTTCATACGTCAGATAATAGCTCAGTCCGTGGGGCAGTGCAGTTCCCGTATGCGCGATCGCCATTCCTGCCAGCGTTGATGCGAACATCAGCGTATCGCATTCCTCCGCGGTAATCTCCGCGCCGATCAGCACATTTTTCACGCTGCTCCAGATGCCCATGCCATATTCACAGAGCATACGGCTGAAATCCGTCGCATTCGCGTTGATATAGCTTTCAATAAAATGGCCGAGTGCGTCCACTGCGGTATTGACAATGATATCCCGCCGCATTCCCAGCAGATACTTTCCGTCTGCCAGCGCATACTTCGGATATATTTTGTGCGGAAGACTGGCTTTGATCTGCACATCATGTCTCGTGAGGATCGCATACGGCGTAGCCTCTGAGCCTGTGCCGCAGGTCGTCGGCACCTCAACAACAGGAAGCGCTGCAGCCTCCTCCTTCTGGTAGAGGAAATCAGCCCCCCTGTCTTTGTTTGCGATCATCAGCGCAATAGCCTTTGCTGCATCCATCGGCGAGCCGCCGCCGATTCCGATCACAAAATCCACCTGCTCCTGTATGCCGATATCCCTGACCCGCATCACCATCTCCACCGATGGATTCGGCTCCGTCTCATCAAATATATAATACGGAACTTCGTGCTCCTTCAATACTTCGGTGACATCCGAAAGAGAACCATTCGAAGCAGAACTCTTTCCTGTCACAATAAGGGCTTTCTTCCCCAGAGCCGCCCACTCGGTCCCATGCTTTTTCACACAATCCCTCTCACTGTAAATTCTGGTCGGCAAATAAAAATACATTTTCATCCCCCCGGTTCCTGTTTTTTCAGCACGGTTTACTGCTAAAATCCAGTACTGCCCTGCTGTATTATATCTCTTCCTTTACGGACTCCTCTGCCGCTTCCTCGGCTGCCTCTGCTGCTTCCGCTGTTTCTTCTGTTACCTCTACTTCTCTTCGGCTGTTTCTACGACTGCTTCCGCGCTCTCTTCGGCTGTTTCTATGGCTGCTTCCACACTCTCTTCGGCTGCTTCTACTACTTCTCCGGCTGCCTCAACTGCTCTCTCAACTGTCTCTGCTGCTTCTGCTGCCTCTTCGGCTACCGCTGCTTCTTCCAGCCGCTCTTCCCCTGCTTCCACTGTTTCTTCTGCCGTGCTCTCCTGCTCCGGCTCAGCACTCCCTACGGCTACTTCCTCCGTCACATCCACAGCATCTACGACTATGGCGTCCTCGTCCGTCTCATCCGCATCCAGCACCTCCGGCATCTTATTTCCGCAGTTGGAACAGAAGCGTTCACCCTCAGCCACTTCCATATTACAGCAGGGACACAACACAACGCCCTTTACCTCGCGGATCTGCTCTTTTAACTGTTCAATCAGTTCATTCTTCTCATTGATCGTCTGTATCTCTGTCTCAAATCCTTCAAAAGGAGCCTCTTTATACTGCTCATACAGCTTCTTTCCTATTTCTGCATAAAGTGCATTGATCTGCTTCTTTGCATCACTTACTTTACCGTTAAGCTGCCTGACCTCATTCATCTTCTGTACTTCTTCAACGGTATCCTTGCCGAACTTTTTCACCCTTTTGCTAATCTCTTCAAAATTCATAAAAAAACCTCCTTATTAAATATGAAACCCGAATCATCCCCAGTTGCGCTGAATCATTCATTATATATCAATGCCATGAAAACGAGGTCTTTATCCGAATTATTTTCCATTGCATGGCTCTCTCCGACCTCTATCACGCATACATCTCCAGGACCGACCTCTACTCTGGAACCGTCAGCATCCACAAACGTTCCCTGGCCTTCCAATATAAAATATGGCTCAGTGTTGCCGATGTGCTGATGCCATCCAATGCTGGAGCCCGGTTTTAATCGACAAAGAGCATACATATTCCCGTGTCCGTTCAGCTCTTCCTTTGAAACAATATGATGAAACTCCACTTCGCCTTTCCCGCCGCGAAGCCCCTGTTTAATTTCTACCTGTGTCTTTCTGACCATAAGGCCACCCCTTTCTGTATCACTGGATTTTCCCGCGTTATTTTCCCGCGTTAACCGGATGAATTGTGATACACCCATCTTAAAAGAATCGCCTGAAATTGTCAACTTTTATCCGGTAATGTTCAGAAAAATTTAAGCTTGCAAATTTTTGCGGTTTCTTGACATCCGTTCGGTTTTCGCATAGAATCGGCTTAGTGTCGGTATACGCAAAGTACTTTTTATATATCGACTCAATTTTCCTGAACGAAAGAGGTACTATCATGAAGCTCCGCATAAAAGAGAATTACAATCACACGCTCTATGCCTGTTTTATCGGCTATATCATTCAGGCCATCGTCAATAATTTTGTGCCGCTGCTGTTTCTGACTTTTCAGCGTGAATACGGCATCTCTCTTGAAAAAATTTCTCTTTTGATCACTTTTAATTTTGGTGTCCAGCTTATTGTGGACTTTCTGGCCGCAGGATTTGTGGATCGAATCGGCTACCGCATCTGCGTGGTGGCTGCTCAGCTTTTCTCCTGCACGGGCCTTCTTGCGCTGGCCTTCCTTCCGAATCTTATGCCGGATCCGTTTTACGGACTGCTGGTAGCGGGTATCATCTACGCTATCGGAGGCGGTTTGATTGAAGTCCTCATCAGCCCGATCGTCGAAGCATGCCCGACAAAACGCAAAAAAGCAGCAATGGGCCTGCTGCACTCCTTCTATTGCTGGGGACATGCTGCGGTCATCCTGCTTTCTACCCTGTTTTTTGCTGTTTTCGGTATTGAGAACTGGCGCGTCCTGGCATGTATCTGGGCTGCCATTCCATTTTTAAATGCGCTGTATTTCACACAGGTTCCGATTGCTTCCCTGAATGAGGACGGTTCCGGTATGTCCATGGGAGAGCTTTTCCGAAATAAAATGTTCTGGTTCATGATCATCCTGATGATCTGCGCCGGAGCATGTGAACAGGGCATCAGCCAGTGGGCCTCTGCCTTCGCGGAATCCAGCCTGAACGTCTCCAAAACTGTGGGAGACCTGGCCGGGCCCTGCGCCTTCGCTGTCCTGATGGGACTTTCCCGTATCGTATATGCAAAATTCAGCGAACAGATCTCTCTTTATCAGTATATGTTCTGCTGCGGAATTCTCTGCCTGATCAGTTACCTTTTGGCTGCCCTGTCTGCCTCTCCGCTGCTCGGACTGGCCGGCTGTGCCCTGTGCGGTCTCTCCGTTGGCGTCATGTGGCCCGGTACTTTCAGCCTGTCCTCCCGCAGTATCCCCGGCGGCGGCACAGCGATGTTCGCATTCCTGGCTCTGGCCGGAGATGTGGGATGCGCCGGAGGCCCATCCCTCGTCGGCCTTGTGTCCGGTCTGGCCGGAGATAATATGAAGACGGGTATTTTAAGCGGAATCACATTCCCGCTGCTCCTCATTGTGACGCTGCTTTACCTGATGCGGAAAAAACACGCGGTGGATTGATCTTTTCCAGCCGATACTTAGCTGTACAGCTTTCCGCTCTTAATAACCTGCTTCAGCCTCAGTTCTTCATCCCACAGCACCAGATCCGCCTTCTTTCCCGGCGCAATCGAGCCGCGGCTGCCATCAATGCCAAGGCTTCTCGCCGGATTGATGGTGGCACACGCTATGGCCGTCTCAAGCGGTATCCGCATTTTCTTTACTGCCATCCTGACACAGTCCGGAAGCGTCGTCACGGAACCGGCCAATGCGCCGTTCGATACGAGAACCGCGCGTTTCCCGGTCACCTCTACTTCAAGACCTCCCAGCGTATAATGCCCGTCCTCCATACCGGCCGCCCGCATACTGTCGCTGATGAAAATAACCCTGTCTTCTCCCAGCATACGAAGCGTCGTCCGCACTGCCGCCGGGTGAATGTGGACTCCGTCGCAGATCAGCTCGGCCATCACATGCGGGCTGTCGGCGACAGCTCCCACCACGCCGGGAGCTCGGTGGGTAAATTCCGGCATGGCATTGTACAGATGGACGGCGTGGGATGCGCCTGCATCGAAAGCAGCCTTCGCCGCGTCATAATCCGCATTCGTATGTGCCAGAGACACCCTTACCTGGTCTTTGACCTGTGCGATAAATTCCTCTGCATCGCCTTCCTCCGGTGCGATCCCGATAAATTTTACAAGGCCGTCGGATGCTTTCAGAAATCTCCGACAGATACCGGCATGGAACGGGATAATATTCCGCTCATCCTGAGCGCCCTTTTTCACCTTGCTGATAAACGGGCCCTCCATATTAATTCCCACCAGGTCCGCTCCTGTCTCTTATACACATCTGACGCTGCCGACGACTTAATAGGTG
>CAMTFT010000123.1 GCA_947071365.1 uncultured bacterium
GATTCCTGAACAGAGAGAGCAGTTTTTGAAAAAAACAGAGCTGGAGACATTGAAGAAAGAACTTCCTGAAAAAGGAATTCTCCCGCTGAATTATCAGCGCATCCGTGATGGCGTGGTAAGTTGTTTCCAGATGAACTGTGCGAGAGTTCCATCTGAGGACGGCATCAGCCGGATGGTGGTGGGCTATCGAAATGTGGATGATGTGGTGGCGCATGAGAGGGAGCAGCAGAGGCTGCTTCGTGAGGCGCTGGCAGAAGCCCGGCATGCAAGTGCAGCAAAGACCACGTTTCTGTCAAATATGTCCCATGATATCCGGACGCCGATGAATGCGATCATTGGGTTTGCAACAATAGCCCTGCGCCGGCTCGACAATACGGAACAGGTAAAGGATTCTCTGGAAAAAATGCTGGCAGCGGGAAATCATCTGCTGCACCTGATCAATGATATTCTGGATATGAGCAGGATTGAAAGCGGCCGTCTGCAGTTGCATGAGCAGGAATGCAATCTTTCCGAGATCATTCATAATCTGGTGAATATGAACCAGTCACAGATCAGGGCAAAGCAACTGGATTTTTATGTTGATACCTTTATGGTGAAGAATGAGGATATTTATGCCGATCCGCTGAAGCTGAATCAGGTGCTGATTAACCTGATGAGCAATGCCATAAAATACACCCCGTCCACAGGCAGGGTGTCCCTGCGGATCATTCAGCATCCCTGCGATGTGCCGGATTATGCAAAATATGAGTTCATCGTAAAGGACAGCGGAATTGGGATGTCAGAGGAATTCTTAAAGCATATTTTTGAGCCGTTTGAAAGAGAAGCATCCACCACCCGTACAGGTATTGAGGGTACAGGGCTTGGAATGGCTATTACCAGAAATATTGTTGACATGATGGGCGGAACGATCACTGCGGAAAGCGAAAAGGGCAAGGGCAGTGAATTCCGGGTAGTTCTGAGCTTTAAGCTCCAGTCGGAAGAGAAAAAGCCGGAACCGGCGGAAGAACTGGAAGGTCTCCGGATTCTGGTTGTGGATGATGACTTCCATACGTGTGAAAGTCTTTCAGGTATGCTGGAAGAGATGGGAATGCAGTGTGAATGGACCATATCCGCCAGGGAAGCTGTCTGCAGAGCACAGAAAGCATGTCATGACGATGTTCCCTTCCACGTATATATCATAGACTGGCTGATGCCGGAGCAGAACGGAATTGAAACCGCAAGACAGATCCATAGGACAGTCGGAGCGGAGGTGCCGATCATTATCACGACAGCCTATGATTGGAGCGATATTGAAGAGGAGGCCAGGGCGGCAGGAGTGACCGCGTTCTGTTCCAAGCCTTTGTTCAAATCGGATCTGAAGGCTGTCTTGTGCAGGGCGCATAATTCTGTTCCTGAGGAAGAAAAAAGGGAGGAATGGACAGAGGCTGATTTTATCGGAAAACGTGTGCTTCTGGTAGAGGACAACGAACTGAACCGGGAAATCGCTACGGAAATTCTGGAGGAGTCAGGCTTTCTTGTGGAACCTGTTCCTGACGGCACGGACGCGGTCAGAAGGATGGAGCAGGTGGAAGAATCCTATTACGATATTATTCTTATGGATATCCAGATGCCCATTATGGACGGTTATGAAGCAACAAAAGTTATCAGGGCAATGAATCGTGCAGATGCCAGGCGGATCCCTATTTTTGCGATGTCGGCAAATGCCCTGGAGGAGGATCGGGAACATGCGCTTGCCAGCGGAATGAACGAGCATATCTCGAAACCGTTTGAGGTGAGTGAGTTTCTGGATATCCTGCACAGATATATCAGCAAAGCAGAATGATAGAAAACAGAAAGTGCACAGGCAATGTATATATATTTTAAATGTAAGGGGAAGGGAAACATGAAACAGGAAATAAAATCATACATATGGCGCGTGGCCATCTGGCTGACGGCAGCAGCTTTTTGGTTCTGTGTCGTTCCTGACCTGAATACAAAAGCGGCGCAGCCAGAGACACGGACCATCAGGATTCCCTGCGGGATCAATGATCTGCTTCGCCTGGATGAGAACGGTAACCCCACAGGCTATTGTGTAGACTATCTGAGTGAACTGGCCCAGCTCAACAACTGGACATATGAGTATGTCGACTGTACCTGGTCCGATGCGGTAGCCATGCTGGAGCGCGGTGAACTGGATCTCCTCTTTCCCACCAATTATATGCCGGAACGGGAAGATACTATGGATTTCTCCACACTGGTGGGCGGTTATAACTCCATTGGTTTGTTTGCCCGGTCTGATACCAGCTACGGCTATGAGGATTTCGGCGCCTTCAACGGCGCCCGCATAGGAATAACACCTGATTCTTCTAACGAGCAGGCTGTGGCTGATTTTGCTAAGGCCAACGGCTTTACCTATATCCCCGTTTATCTGAATTCTTTGGACGAGAAGATCCAGGCCCTTGAAGCAGGTCAGATCGATATGATCCCGATCTCCGCCTCCAATGACATCCCCGATACGGTGCTGCTGTCTGTATTGGATGCTTCCCCCTTCTATTTCACAGTCAAAAAGGGCAATGCAGCACTGCTGGGTGAGCTGAACCGTGGGATGCAGATGCTGATTACCACTGAGCCTGAGCTGGTGGCTGAAACTGTCCGGAAATGCCTTGTGGGCAACAATACCAGCGCGCTGGCACTGACTGACGAGGAACGTGCCTTTGTGGCTTCGGATCCTGAAATTGTGGTAGGCTTTTATGAAGAAACCGAACCGCTTGCGTATGTGCAGGAGGATGGGACATACAGCGGCATCTATGTGAAGCTTCTGGAGAGTCTCCGGGACACCGCCGGTCTGAATCTGACACTGCGCCCCATCAGCCGTTCCGTGGACTGGAAGGAGCTGCTGAAAAGCGGTGAGCTTGATTTTTACATCGGCGCTTCAGAAAATTTTGCCCGTCAGGACAATGAGTTATACTCCACCAACGCGATCCTGGAATATGATAATATCCTCATCATGCAGCGAAGCTGTGTATTTGACTCCCTGGACACTCCTGTGATCGCATTGACGAAAGGCCGCTCTTACTGGACAAAATCGCTGCCGGAGTTTTTGCATACGGATATTGAGGTCAAATATTACACAAACGCACGTGAGTGTCTGCTGGCAGTGGCCCGCGGTGATGCTGACGCAACGCTGATCAACAATCTGGAGTTTAACTATCAATCCAAAAATGACCGTTTTGCCGATCTGATCCAGTGGCAGGATTTCCAATCCCCCTCCGAGGTGGGGCTGGTCACGACGACGGATCCTGCTACCCCTATGTTTTCCGTTGTCAGCAAGGCAATCAAACAGCTCCCCTCCGACCGCACCAACTCTATCATCAGCAATTACCTCAATATGCCGTATGATTCTTACACCCTGGCGGATCAACTGTACGCCTCGCGGATGGTGCTCAGCACAGTGTCCATCTCCATTCTTGCCATTGCCATCATCCTTGCGGTGATGTGGATCGCCCGCCGGAGGCAACGGGCTGCGGAGGAGGCCATTCAAAAGCGCGAAAAGTATCAACTGCAAATACTGGCAGCCCTCAGCCAGGATTACTCCGTGATCTATTATGTGGATCTGGACCGGAATCAAAGCAGGGCAGTCCGGCAGGAGAAAGGGCTGCGGGATACCCCGGATACGGACGCTCCGCTTGTCCACCAGTATTCTGAGGCAATGCAAAGCTTTCTTGGCACATACGTGCAGCCGGATACCAGGGAGCCTCTTCTGGAACTGTGTGATCCCCCGGCGGTCATTCGCCGCTTCCAGGAAGAAAAGGGCTTTACTGTCCGTTATCGCATTCTTCCGAACCACCGGAATCAGGAGTTCTTTGAGATGCACTTTGTGGATGTAAGCGAGAGCGGACAGGAGCACGCGATGGTTCTGGGCATCCGCTGCGTGGATGAAGCCGTCCACGAGGAGCAGATGCAGAAGCAGCTTCTGCAGGACGCTTTGGAGGCCGCCAACCGGGCCAGCGCCGCCAAGTCCGATTTTATGTCAAAAATGTCCCATGACATTCGCACCCCCATGAACGCCATCATCGGCATGACCGCCATTGCGGCTGCCCATGTCGAAAATCCTGACCGTGTGCGGGATGCCCTCAGCAAGATTTCCTCTTCCAGCCGGCATCTGCTGGGCCTCATCAACGAAGTCCTGGATATGAGCAAGATCGAATCCGGCACTCTCAGCCTGGCTGCGGAGGAGTTCAGCCTGTCTGATCTGCTTAACAGTATGCTTCTGATAATCCAGCCCCAGATTCAGGCCCACAAACACCGTTTCCAGATCCACATTCAGGACATTCAGCATGAGAATGTGATCGGTGACAGCCTGCGCATCCAACAGGTATTTCTGAATCTGATGAGCAACGCTGTAAAATACACTCCCGATGGCGGCGAGATCAGCTTCACAGTACGGGAACAGGCGGTGTCTACAAGTTCCACGGGCTGCTATGAATTCATCGTCGAGGACAACGGCATTGGAATGTCTGAAGAGTATTTGACGCACATTTTTGAGCCGTTCAGCCGGGAGGAGGATCTGCGAACCAGCAAGATACAGGGTACCGGTCTGGGTATGGCCATTACCCAGAATATCGTACATATGATGAACGGCAACATAACCGTGGAAAGTCAACCGGGCAAAGGCTCCAAATTCATCGTGACCATTTACCTGATGCTTCAGGATGTGCAGGACGTTGATACGTCAGAACTGGCGGATCTTTCAGTGCTGGTGGTGGACGACGATGAGTGTGCCTGTGAGTCCACCTGCACCCTGCTGGATGAGATCGGAATGCGCAGTGAAGGCTGTACCTCCGGTGAGGATGCTGTTGCGGCGGTTCAGCGCGCGCTGAATACGGCGCTCCCGTTCTACGCTGCCATTCTGGACTGGAAAATGCCCGGCATGGACGGTCTGGACACCGCCAGGGCTATTAAGCGCCTGGTGGGTGACACGCTTCCCATTATTATTCTCTCGGCTTATGACTGGTCCGATATAGAGCTGGAAGCACGGGCCGCCGGCGTAGATGCGTTCCTGAGCAAGCCCGTGTTCAAATCCGGGCTGATTCGGACGTTTAAATCCCTGAGAAACGAATCACCGGAAGAACCAGGTCAGACCTCCCCGCTGGAATCGCTTTTGCAAAATGATTTCTCCGGGCGCCGGGTTCTTCTGGTTGAGGACAATGAACTGAACCGGGAAATTGCACGAGAGGTTCTGGAGATGGCCGGGCTTACCGTTGAGGAGGCTGAAAACGGTCAGATCGCCGTGGATCTGTTCTCCGCCTCCGAAGCTGGCTATTACAGCCTGATTCTGATGGACATTCAGATGCCTGTCATGAATGGCTATGACGCTGCTGCGGCCATCCGTGCGCTGAAGCACCCGGATGCGCTGCGAATCCCCATCCTTGCGATGACGGCCAATGCCTTTGTAGAGGACATTCAAGCTGCCAAGGCTGCCGGCATGAACGAGCATCTGGCCAAACCCATTGACTTTGAGGCGCTCGGCTCGGTTCTGAGAAAATATCTGTAAAATACTTTGGGGTCATCTCAAAAGAACAATTGAAAAACGCCGGTGGCGGGCAATGTGAGATGATCTGCATTCCAGAAGAGCACGAATGCGACCATTCTAAAGGAATTTATCGGTTTTCACGCAATCCTATGTATGTGTCCTATTTTATCTGTTTTGCAGGATGTGCTTTTCTTACGCAGTCACTTATTTTGGGAGGAATTGTTCTCGTGTTTCAGATATCCGCCCATTGGATTATTCTTTCGGAGGAAAGATGGTGCATGGAATAATTGGGGGATTCTTATGTTGGGTACATGAAAAGAGTGAGAAGGTACATATAATGGTTTTCGAAGCTTTTCAAAAGAAAGATTGTTTTATTTTGCTGCCTTGAAGATTTAGATAAATTGAAATAACTTCCTTTTGATGAAATGTAAAGATCGGGATTTGTAGAATAGGAGTAAAACGATGATTATATTGATAACAGGTGCATCTCACACAGGCAAAACTGCACTTGCTCAAAAACTGCTTGAAAAGTATAAGTATCCATATTTATCAATAGATCATTTGAAAATGGGTTTAATTCGGAGTGGTTACACCCTGTCTCTTATACACATCTGACGCTGCCGACGACTTAATAGG
>CAMTFT010000124.1 GCA_947071365.1 uncultured bacterium
TACACCTATTAAGTCGTCGGCAGCGTCAGATGTGTATAAGAGACAGGTTCTGCCGAATCAGATACTGCCTGCATATGCTCTCAAAGACATGCGGCACATATTTTGTTTCAAAATCTTCTGCGATATACCGCTCAAAAAAAACTTCTGAATCCATTACATTCATTTGTGACAAGTAACGAAACACATAACGATAGTAGAACAGAGACAGATTATCAATGATATAATACCCTGTTTTACGCTTATTGTTTTCATGATTGATAGGTGCTTCTTTCTGTACGACTTCCATCCGGATCAGTTTTTCCAGCACATCCGCCAGTGCAGGTGAACTGGTCACATGGGACTGTGAGAGAATATCACTGAATCTGGAGTACCCTTTCGCCAATGCTTCAAACACCTCATTTGCGTTCATAATACGGGATATCTCTGATTTCAGATACATGGAAACTTCATTCTCCAGCCGTGCACCGGGGGAAGCAATCAGTTCAATCATATTCTCCCGAACAGTAAGCATGGGATCAATCAGCTTATTGTAGTATGGAATACCGCCAAACACACTGTACAGCCGAACCTTATCTTCCTCTGAAAAATCCGGATAGAACAATGAAGACTCATAATAATCCATCGGCTTCAGGTCGATGGTAAGATCAACACGCCCATAAAGTGGATTTTCCTTCATCAGCAGGGATTTCATGGTATCCACATAAGAGCCGCACAAAATCAGTTTCAGTTGAGAGACATCTCTGTAGCGGTCAATCAAAAACTGAAGAACACTGTCCATTCCTCTGACGGTATCGCGGATATAAGGATATTCATCTAATACAAGAATGATCGGTTCTCCCTTTGCTTTCTGAAACACGTAATCCAGCAGGGCTTCCATACTGTCAAAGGAAGGCTTTGGGAACTGAAACGTTTCTGCAAGCAGCACGGCCATACTGTCTACATTGTTCAGCTCTGTTGTCTGCTTGCATTCATAATAGATGCTTCGAATTTCTGATTCACGAAGGCACTGCTTAATCAGTTCACTCTTGCCTACCCGGCGCCTGCCGTAGATCAAAGCAACCTGATGTCCAGTACGCCGGAACATCCGGTGCAGGCTTTTGCGCTGCGCTTCTCTGCCATAAAATTTCATTTACTCGGTCACCTCCGACTCGGTTTTATCCGAGTTAAACATAGCATGAGCAGGAAAGCTGGTCAAGATGCAATTTGCTGTTTCCACTTTTTTTATTTTTCATATTTGTCTTATCCCTTCCTTGCCCTGACTAATAGCATCATGGGTCTTCGCATTTCGTCTTTCATCCCAGCCATATTCATCATTTCTTTTGAAGGCTTTGCCTCCTCAATGTGCTCAAGGGTAAATCCGGTATGGATCACCCCCATCAATATTTGTGTTAAGGTATGATGTTGTTTGGCAACACCCTGACCCAGAAACAGGGTTTGCCGTTCGCCTGGATAAAAATAGTTATCTATGGGCCATGCCGTGGGTGTACCATCTTCGCCATAGAGCCAATCTTCATTGATACCGGCTGTAAAAACCGGATGCTCAATATTGAACAGAAAAATACCACCAGGCTTCAGCGTCTGGAACACTTTTTCAAAAATAGAATCCAAATCCTGGATATAATGCAACACCAGATTTGAAATTACAAAATCATAGCTGGCCTCCGGATATTCGTATTCTTCCACACCGCATACTTTATAAGTAACATTATCCGCAGAATTGCGCGTTCGAGCTTCTTCAATCATGCGTTCACTCAAATCTAATCCCAAAACGGATAGCGCCCCCTGGTCGGCGGCGTATTTGCTGTGCCATCCGTAGCCACAGCCAAGGTCCAGCACGGATTTTCCCTCCAAAGGCGGAAAAAGGGCCTGAAGTTGATGCCATTCTCCGGCCGCTTTCAAGCCACCTTTACTCCGTGACATTTGTGCATAAGCATCGCAAAAATCTTTATTGTCATAAATATTATTCATCAAGGGAACACTCCTCCAAAATCTTACTTTTCTAATTCGCCAATCACGCAATTTTACATTGTATTTCTTGCACATATCAAGTATTTAAGTGCTGTCTCGTAAGACAGATTTTACAATGTTATATTCAATTCCCAATATCCATTTCGTTTCCCATTTACACGACGTAAGTACTCTTTTTCCTGAAAATCCGTCATTCTGCGCTTAATGGTTCTCTCTGATTTACCCGTCTTTTCTGCCAGCTGCTTCTGTGTAATATGCGGATTTGCAGCAATTACCCGAAGGATAGCCAGATCTTCCAAAGTGCCATTAAATGTGTCATTTTGGCACTTTGGGTCATCTGTTTTGGCACTTTGAATCGTGTCTTCCTTTTTGTAATCAACATGTAGATAACGATTTTTCAGTTCATGATGCGCACCTAACAGCAAATTTTCAAAAAACAGTTCCAGAAATTCCGTTGTGGCATGAATCCCTTTTTGCAGATTGTTGTAGTTTGCCCGAACCATCGCATTACGAAAATACCATGAATTTTCAACAAAAACATCATTGTTAATCTGAAAGCCAAAGGTTTGCAGATATTTGATGATAAATACGGCTGTTGAACGGGTATTTCCTTCACAGAACGGATGAATCTGCCAGATTCCAGAAGCAAATTTTGCTATGTGTCTGACCGCTTCTGGTACAGAAACACTCTCGTAAACGAACTGTTTTTCCTGAGAAAAATCATAATCAAGCGTTTCCCGGATACTGTCGCAAGAAGCATACAGAACTGTCTCTCCATTTAAGACCCATTCCTGCTTTGTGATATTGTAAGTTCGGAACTGACCGACATGATCAAACACTCCTGCAAACAACCTTTTATGAATATTCTGGTAAGTAGCAGGTGAAAATTGAAACGTTTTTTCTCCAAGCAATTCTGCTATATGAACAGAAACAATATCCGCTTCCATCGTACTGTCAAAATCAGACTGACGGTCATGTTTCTGCTCGTAGTAGCTCCAAATCCTCTGCTTTGCAACAGACATATCAATACTGCCTTCAATATGCTCTCTTGCAGTTTCCAATAAATATTTCGAGGTCTGCAGCCCATCGACCGCCTGTAAACCGATTGCAGTCTGCCATGCGGCACTCTTCTCGGTCTGCTCCGGTTCTCCCTGGCGAATATACTCTTCCAATTCTAACTTCCAGTTTTGATTTTTATTCATCATTTCCCTTCCCTCAGTCAAAATATTGCTGCATCAAGCTGTCAAATAAGAGCTGTACGTTAAGTATATCATGTTTCCAGACGCTTTTCTATAAGCTTCCTCTCATAGTTTGCCATAGTTTGCAAAGGATTTTTGCAGCACTTTACATCTTTATTCTCTAATCACAGGATAAAGTAAAACCGCACACCCTCTTTTGTATTTTCTGCTCCGTACGAAGCCCCGTGCTGCTCCAGCGCCATCCGCACGATGTACAATCCAAGTCCGCTGCCTCCTGTTTTGCGGCTGCGGGAAGACTCCACACGATAAAATGCATCAAAGAGATGAGGCATATCATCCGCCGGAATCTGCACACCCGTATTTTCTACCGAGCAGAAGACCGTCCCCCGCGCCAAATCACTTGTCTGCACAAAGTCACCTGCCTGTGCGGAACTGCATGCCTGCAAATGACCGGATTCCGGGGCATTTTCGTACAGGGAAACGCGTATTTTATTCCCGTTTCCCGGCGGCGTATAGCGGATCGCGTTCGTCAAGAAATTCCGGAATACCTTTTCCATCATGCCGGAATTCACCTCCGCATACAGATGCTCCGGCAGGTTCGTTTCCAGTTCAAGCTCCTTTTCCTCCATCAGCTCTGTGAGGTCTGCGAGCTGCAGCCGCATCAGCTCTGCCAGGTCTGCAATCTGTGTCACAAATGTATTACTCTCCATCCGCGAGACCGTCAGAAGCTCTCCCACCATATCCTCCATCTTTTCTGTCGTTTCCTGCGACCGCTGCAAGTAGTAATCCCGATCCTGATACGCGCCGATTCCGCGAAGCATTCCGGAGATATGCCCTTTCAGGATCGTGATCGGTGTTTTCAGCTCATGGGATACCGCTGAAAAAAATGCGATCCGTTTCCGTTCCAGTTCCCGTTCCATTTCGATATCAGATTTCAGCCTGTCATTTGCCATCTTCAGGTTTCTTAAGGTGTCTGAGAGGTTCGACGCCATCTCGTTCAGATTCCGCCCCAGCTCTCCGATCTCGTCCTGCCTTCGGCCACAGTATTGATCTGAAAAATCAAGAGCTGCCATCTTTCTGGAAATCCTGCTCAGCCGTACCACTGGAGCTGTCAGATACAATGAGCCTGCCAGGGCAAACAGCACTGCAGTCACCACAGCCAGTCCCAATATATACGGAAAAATCTGCCGCAGGATCTCCACGGCCTGATTCACCGGCTGCATTCCTCCGGCCACAAGCATCTTATACGGTGTGCCGCCCAGTTTAAGGTCATACTGTTTTATTGCCGATGCATCCTTGCCCGAAAAGCCTGCCAGCTCCGCTTCAGACATATAATCATAATCTACTGACTTTCCCGCCACATAATACAACTGATTCCCGGACTCATCCAAAAATTCTGATACGATGGCATCCCAGTATTCTGCTGTTGACTCCTGCGATACTTCTACCGCTTCCTCTGATACGCCATTCACACCCTCTGCCTCATTTACCGCATCTCTTTCTGCACCGCCTTCACTCACTGGTACAGCACTATCTGAGCTCTCTGCCCTGCCCGCTGCACCAGCCATCTCGTCCCCCTGCTGCTCTCCCACCTCAATTTCCCCCAGGGGTTCCTCCGTCACACACACTTCCTCTTCCGACACGTCTACAACTGTAGCTTCGGAAGATCCCGCCGAAGATTGTACGCTCAGCTCAAGTATCTGCCGCGCGGGCCAGACCAGTGCTCCCTCCCTGTCCAGAACAGCCACGGACAGCTCCGTGCTGGCCGCAAACAATTCCAGAGCGGCGCCGGCCTGTTCAATCGAATCATATGTATTCAGCGTCTCCGACATTTCCGCGGACAGCTCCTCCAGACTTTCCTCCAATTGATTCGAATACACCACCGGAAGGAAACCGGCTACCGCCGCGTACGTTATCCCACTGGATAACAGCAGCAGAATACTTATCATCAGACATATTTTAACTGTAAGACTGTTTTTCATTTTCTTTATCCACACGGTAGCCCACTCCTCTTATCGTAGTGATATAATTCTGGCCCAGTTTTTTGCGCAGATTCTTGATGTGCGTATCCACGATCCGCTCCTCGCCGAAATAATCCTCCGACCAGACGAGATTCAAAAGCTTCTGCCGCGTCAGAACAAGCCCCTTATTGATCAGAAGCACGTGAAGCAGCTCAAATTCCTTCTGCGTCAGCTCCGGTTCCGCCCACGTTCCGTCTCCACTTAGCACAAATACGCGATGGGCTGCCAGATCAAGCTTCAATCCCCTGTAATATATCTCCTGCTGGCTTTCCTCCTTGTGCGTCCGCCGCAGCACAGCGGCGATCTTCCGCATCAGCACCGGCGCTGAAAAGGGCTTCGTAATATAGTCATCCGCCTTCAGATCGAGACCGCGGATCTGGTGTTCCTCGTCATCCAGAGCCGTCAGCATAATAATGGGAACGTCCGATTCCCTGCGAATCAGCTCACACGTCCCAAAACCGTCAATCTTTGGCATCATGACATCAAGCAGGATCAGATCAAACTTACCGCTGTGAAACTTCATGATCCCTTCCACGCCATCCCCCGCCAGAGTCACCTCGTACCCCTCCGCCGTCAGATAATTTTTTAAAATATCCTGAATATCCTCTTCATCTTCCACTACCAGTACACGATACATTTCATTCCTCTTTCACTTACTCATTTTCACGACCGCAATTCCAGACTACGCAAAGCAATCCAATTTTCACCGATGCCTTTTCCAGGAAACATATTCCCGCTCTGACTGCATGGCTTATCAGAATATAATACCATGCAAATATGTGTTTTTTATGGAGCTATTTATACGATATCTCCAGCATCAGCCTCTCAATATCAAAAGAATGCCGCCGCGTAATGCCTGTCTCTTATACACATCTCCGAGCCCACGAGACGGAGCTACAT
>CAMTFT010000125.1 GCA_947071365.1 uncultured bacterium
TCGTCGGCAGCGTCAGATGTGTATAAGAGACAGCAATTCTGAGGTATTTGATTATGAATGAAAAAGCGTTAAAGGTACTGGAATACCATAAAATCATAGAAAAACTGACGGAATACGCCGGTTCCCAGCCGGGCAAGGCCCTGTGCCGCGATCTCGTTCCATCGGATGACCTTTCCGAGATCCGCAGGATGCAGCGGGAGACATCGGATGCCGTGAGCCGTCTTTGCCGCAAGGGCAACGTTTCCTTTTCCGGGCTCAGCGATATCCGCGGGTCACTGAAGCGCCTCGAGATCGGCAGCTCTCTCAATATAGAAGAGCTGTTGCGGGTCTGCCGCCTCCTGGAGACCACCTCCCGGGTCAAAGCCTGGTCCCGCAGCGAGAACCGTGAAGAGATGCCGGAAGATTCCCTGGAGCAGATGTTTGCAGACCTGCAGCCGCTTACGCAGCTCTCCTCGGAGATCCGCCGCTGTATCATTTCAGAGGATGAAATCAGCGACGATGCCAGCCCGGGACTGCGCCAGGTGCGGCGCTCCATGAAGCTGACGAACGAAAGGATCCGTACTCAGCTTGCTTCTTACGTGAACGGCCAGGCCCGCACGTATCTGCAGGATGCCGTTATCACTCAGCGAAACGGCCGTTTCTGTATCCCGGTGAAGGCCGAATACCGCGGACAGATCCCCGGCATGATCCATGACCAGTCCTCCAGCGGTTCCACACTTTTTGTTGAGCCGATGGCCGTTGTCAAGCTGAATAACGACCTTCGTGAGCTGGAGATCAAAGAAGAAAAAGAGATTGAGATCGTACTTGCCAACTTAAGCTCCTTCGTTGCACAGCAGACGGAGCCGCTGAATTATAATGTCCTTTTGCTCACCGAGCTTGATTTTATCTTCGCCCGGGCGCAGCTCTCCCGTTCTTACAACGGAACGGAACCGGAATTCAATACGGAAGGACGAATCCGCATCAAAAAAGGCCGCCATCCGCTGCTGAATCAAAAAACAGTCGTTCCGGTGGACATCCAGCTGGGCGAAGATTTTACCCTGCTGGTAATTTCCGGTCCAAACACCGGAGGCAAAACGGTTTCCCTGAAAACGGTGGGACTGTTCACGCTGCTGGGACAGGCAGGACTTCACATTCCGGCTTTCGACCACTCGGAGCTTTCTGTTTTCAGCGAGGTGTATGCAGATATCGGAGATGAGCAGAGCATTGAGCAGAGCCTCAGTACCTTCTCCTCCCATATGACAAATATCGTTTCCTTCTGGGAACAGGCGGATGAGCATTCGCTTGTGCTGTTCGACGAGCTGGGAGCCGGTACAGACCCGACCGAAGGAGCGGCGCTTGCCATCGCTATCCTCTCGAACCTGCACCGCCGCGGTGTCCGCACCATCGCCACGACACATTACAGTGAACTAAAGGTATACGCCCTCTCCACACCTGGAGTTGAAAACGGCTGCTGCGAATTTAACGTGGAAACGCTTCGCCCGACCTACCGTCTATTAATCGGTGTTCCGGGCAAGAGCAACGCCTTTGCCATCTCTGAAAAACTGGGACTTCCGGATTACGTCATTGCAGAGGCAAAGGAGCATCTGACGCAGGAGGACGAGGATTTTGAGGACGTGATCGCCGATCTGGAAACGAGCCGCGCCACCATCGAACAGGAACAGCAGGAAATCGGCCGGTACAAGCAGGAGATCGAAGAATTGAAAAAACGGCTGGAGCGCAAGGAAGACCGCCTGGAATCCAGCCGGGAAGCCATATTGCAGAAAGCCCGGGAAGAAGCCCAGGCCCTCCTTCGGGAAGCAAAGGAATACGCAGACGATACCATCCGCAAATACAACAAGCTCGGAAAGGAGTCTGACGCCTCCAGAAAAATGGAGCAGGAACGTACAAAGCTGCGGGAAAAAATGTCCGGTCTCGAAAAAGATATGGGCGTAAAAACAGCCAAAAAGCCTGCAAAAGAGCTGAAGGCCAAAGACCTGCGCATCGGAGACAGTGTAAAGGTTCTCAGCATGAATTTGAAGGGAACGGTCAGCACACTCCCGGATGCCAAAGGCAATCTTTTTGTGCAGATGGGAATCCTCCGTTCCCAGGTCAACATAAAAGATCTGGAAAAGCTCGAGGAGGAATCCCCGTCCTACAAATCACCGAAGGCGGGCTCCTCCGGTGGCGGAAAGGTCAAGATGGCAAAATCCTACTCCATCAGCGCTGAGATCAATCTGATCGGGATGACCTCGGACGAAGCCATTGTAGAGCTTGACAAATATCTGGACGACGCATATCTCGCCCATCTTTCCCCGGTCCGTGTCGTTCACGGCAAGGGCAGCGGTATTCTGCGCAAGGCAGTCCACCAGTATCTGCGCCGGCAGAAGCATGTGGCCTCCTACCGTCTGGGAGAATACGGTGAGGGCGACGCCGGGGTGACGATCGTTGAGTTTAAATAAGGAGGAATTGTAATGATAGCCAGACAGAAAATTCTGATCGTTGACGATGATGAGAATATATCAGAGCTCATTTCTCTCTATCTGACAAAGGAATTTTACGATACAAGAATCGTTTATGACGGAGAATCCGCGCTGCGGGAATTCGACACCTTCCATCCCAATCTGGTGCTTCTCGACCTGATGCTGCCGGGCATAGACGGCTACCAGGTCTGCCGGGAGATCCGTCAGCGCTCCAACACACCTGTCATCATGCTTTCCGCCAAGGGTGAGGTTTTTGACAAGGTGCTGGGGCTGGAGCTTGGCGCGGATGATTACATCATCAAGCCCTTTGATTCCAAGGAGCTAGTGGCCCGGGTCAAGGCGGTGCTGCGCCGTTACCAGCCGTATCCGGCCGCGCAGCCAAAGCCCACCGGCAAATACGCGGAATACCCTGATCTGCTGATCAACCTTACGAATTATTCCGTTATCTATAAAGGTGAAACGGTGGAAATGCCCCCAAAGGAGCTGGAGCTTCTTTATTTCCTGGCTGCGTCCCCGAATCAGGTCTTTACCCGGGAACAGCTTCTGGATCACATCTGGGGATACGAATATATCGGAGATACGCGAACAGTGGATGTCCATATCAAGCGGATCCGGGAGAAGATCAAGGATCACGAGCGATGGTCCATAGCAACCGTGTGGGGCATCGGGTACAAATTTGAGGTGAAATAACCATCCTAAAAACAAGGACGGCATAATCTTTTCAATTTGAGGTGATAAGTAATGAAGGGAAAAAGCTCACACATCATGAAACACAAACTTCTTGGCTCCTGTCTGGGAGCCTATCTTATTTTTTTACTGGGCAGCTTCCTGGCTGCCCTCTATCTGACACCGGCGCTTGTCACCAATTATCTTCACGCAGTCGCCGGAACAGCAGAATCAAAACAGTATCTTGCAAGCCATTCCATAGCGATCCAGAATGTTTGCTATCTTCTGCTTTTGATCGTATTTCTTCTGTCCCTCTTTCCGGCTGTCATCTTCTGGCTGAAATTTTACCTGCCCTTTCACAGAATCGTACAGGCAGCCGCCCAGTACACAGACGGCTATCACTATACACCGTTCCAGTACGATGAGGACAATGAGCTGGGACTGCTGTGCGCTTCCGTCAATTATCTGGCAGAATCTGTACACAGTTCAGGAGAATACCAGAGAAAATTTATTTCAAATATTTCCCATGATTTCCGCTCTCCGCTGACCTCCATAAAGGGATACGTGGAGGCCATTCTGGATGGGACGATTCCTCCTGAAATGCAGGAAAAATACCTGAAGATCGTCGTAGACGAAACGGAGCGGCTGAACCGGCTGACGGAAAGCTTGCTGACCTTAAATACCTTTGACGACCGCGGAGTCTATCTTGAGCAGACCGATTTTGACCTTGTACCGGTCATCGAAAGCACCATTGATCTGTTCGAAGGTATGTGCCAGAAGAAAAACCTGCGCATCATTCCCACATTTACCTCCCCCTCTATCATGGTACACGCTGACATGACGAGAATACAGCAAGTTCTCTACAACCTGATCGACAACGCAATCAAATTCAGCTACGCCGATTCGGAGATCCTGATCCGCGCAAACAACCAGAAAAAACGCGTTTTCGTATCCGTCAAGGACAGCGGAGAGGGTATCGCGAAGGAACACCTTCCCAAGATCTGGGATCGTTTTTACAAGACCGACGCTTCCCGCGGCCGGGACAAAAAGGGGACGGGGCTTGGCCTGTCCATCGTAAGAGAAATCATCTATGCGCATGAGCAGAATATCGATGTCATCAGTACGGAGGGGGCCGGGACGGAGTTTGTATTTACTCTGAATAAGGCACAATAAAATATACCCGAATGCGTAATCGTGCCACCAGACACAACAACTGGCAACAAAAATAATAACCATACTTGACAACAGGGACAGTGATCACGCCACTGCCCCTGCTTTTATCTTACGATTTCATTTTTAATGCTCTCTTTTTGTCCAGCAGAAACGGCCGGAGATAGCCGCACAGATCTGACATGGGGAATACTTCATCCTTCATTGGAATGCCAAGTACCTCCCGAACGTATTTCTGCCGCGCGGCAAAACGGCTCCATGTCTGCGGATACTGCTCCCGCATTTCCTTTTGAAGGCTCTCGTCCATAATGGCGACTCCATCCTCTCCATTACATCCCCCAAATCCATCCACCTTCAGAATAATATCCATCTGCAGAAGCATCCCTGAATCCAACATCACATCAGAGCCCGGAGTAAACGGTGATGAAAGCCATTCTTCATCCGCTGTATAATGTCCCGGATTCAAAGTCCAGCCGTACAATCTTTGGGGTACGACACTCTCTACCGTATCATAAATATCCGCCGCTTTGACGTTTACACCCACTGTTGCATACCAGGATGCCATCGCCGCAAAATACGGAATGGCAACGCGGTTCATATAATCCCTTTCCTTCGGCAAAATATCCTGTTCTGACGATGCCAGATAGCCGGATCGGTTTGTCAGGCCGCCATGATACCCTATCGTTGCGCTGAAACGGTCTCCTAATGCTGTCTTTTTATTTCTCGGTGATACGACCGCATTCGTGAACCGCTCCCCCGTAGCACAAATCGTCTGTACAGAATTTGGCTGTCCGTAATGTTCCAGACATCCTGCCAGCTCAAGCTCAGTTTTGCCCGGTTCCAGCTTCTCCAGCAGATCAGCCATCCCCACAGAAGCAAGGCACGCCCCGTACTCGTAATGCGCGATCTCATTCGCATTCATTTTTGTCCGTACCCCACCCTTCGGATCGATAAAAATCCCGGTGGCGTTCACCGTATATTCCACGCCTGCCAGTTCTCTCACTGCATCCACAATAAATGACGGAACATCGAACATCTCTCTTATCATGCGTCCGTCAGAACAGCGCTGTGTACTGTCCCCCGTCTTGTCCCGCAGCAGCTTCCACCCGGCAATTCCCGTCTTCTTTCCCTGTGAAAGCCCTGCCATACACAGCAGCTCCCGAAAGCATTTTTCCGTCTCCATAGGCTGGTTCGGCAGGGAAAAGTGCGGCGTATGAATCGGCACGGCTTTCAGGCGGCTATACGCATTCATGCGGAGCATTTCATTTCCCAGCATCAGATACGCCTGCCCATCCTGATGCAGCACCAGCAGCGATTCCTCAAACCGGGGCGCAAAACCGGTCAGATAGCTGAAATTGCCGCCATGCTCCCGGTCTGCATAGACCAGAAGAACAGAAAGCTCCTGCTCCCGCATTTTCTGAAGTATGTTCTGACATCGCTCCTGCATTGTCGCATCGCTCAAGTCAACCGGCACACAATCCCGATGTATTGTGGGGCACTTCGTTTCTTCATATATAATTCTGTCTGTATCGATCATCATTTCTGTTCTTCGCTCCGCTCTACCACAAGCGCTTTATCCTTTGCCAGGAAAAGCGGGCGATACGTTGCCGCCAGATTCGAAAGAGGCAGTACCTCCGGTCTGATCTGAATATTCAGCACCTCTGTCATATGTTTTCTACGTTTTTCAATTCGCTCCCAGACCTCAGGATCCGTCTCTTATACACATCTCCGAGCCCACGAGACGGAGCTACATCTCGTA
>CAMTFT010000126.1 GCA_947071365.1 uncultured bacterium
AGATGTAGCTCCGTCTCGTGGGCTCGGAGATGTGTATAAGAGACAGCTACAATTGCGATTCCGACATCTACAATTGAAATTAAGGGTATTGCAGTTGGGGATAACGTGGCTGTATATAAGCTGGTAACATTAAATGAGGCTGGTAATGAGTGGGTGTATAATGTAGATAAAGACACTTACTTTACGGAAGCAGGCGGTATGATATCTCTTAACGAGAAGGCAAAAGCAGGCTTAAAAGATGCTACTTTAACAGATACTGATTCTGTTTGGCATACAGAGAATGTAACAACTAATGCAGTAACGACAACTAAGCTTCCGGTAGGCGCATATTTGGTTAAAATTACTGATCCGGATGGTGAAATTACTTATGGCACTTTAGTTGCTGAAACCTATAAGCAAGGTGAAACATACTTAGAAGCCGAAAATGTTACGGTTACAGCTAAACCGTCCAGCTATACAATTACAAAAGCATTTTCAGATGGAACTGATGTAGTTGTCAAACTTGGCGAAGAAGTTAAATTTGAAATTGATACAATATTCCCAAGTTTTGGAAAAGACAGTACGGATAAGACATTTACAGTAACTGATACACCACACGGCATGAAAATTACAGGTATTGAAGTTCAGATTGCAGGGCAGAAAGTTACTTCAGGATATTCACATCCGGATTTAAGTAAGGTTGTTGCAGATCAGGCGGTAACAATTAATTTTGTAACAGATGATGAGAATCAGTATGGTAAAACAGTTAAGGTTATTGTTACGGCAGAAATTACAAGCCTTACAGGTATTAAGAATGAAGCAATAACGAATCATTCAGATGATACGCCTTCTGTTGATCAGCATACCGCTCAGATTACCCTTACAAAGAAAAATGAGGATGAATCACTGACACTTGAAGGGGCACAGTTCAAAGTATACAAAGATAGTGCAGCGGAAGCGTTATACTTTACAAAAGATGCAAGTGTAGATGATACGTATACTCTGTGTGCAGCAGATGCAGATGGCGCAACACAAATTATTACGGCTAGCAAAGGTAGTGTAACTATTCGGGGTATTGATGAAGGTAGTTATCATTTCGAAGAAATTACCGCACCTGCAGGATATTCAATTAATGACGATGGCAAAGATATAGTAGTTTCAGTAGATGATACTGTAGACTCAGAAAAAAATGTTATTGTAAAAACAGATATTCTGAAAGATACCAAGCTCTCCGCCCTTCCCTCCACCGGCGGCATCGGTATCACAATCTTCACGATCGTTGGCTGCCTCATCATGATCGCTGCAGCATCCATGTTCTTCATGAGCCGCAGAAAGTCTGAGGACTAAACTTCGTCAGATCATTTACGAATAAGAGTTACATAAGATATTCCCCGGGGCGGGTCACACCGCCCCGGGCATGTCAGAATACCGGGGTGTCAGGCAGAGATTCCGAACCTGGGGCAGGACGACGATCCGGCATATCTGCTTGCAGACGGCCGTGAACAGTAACGATCCGCCAGGTATTCTTGACACCAGCATTATTTTATACAACAATAAGGAGAGCCCGGATGAAAAAGAAATTGAAGACAATTTTTGTAGCATTGCTGTTTTTAACCGGTTTGTCCGTATTGCTGTATCCGTTCATTGCAAATCAGTGGAACAGCTACCGGCAGAGCAAGCTGATCAGTAATTATACACAGAGCATTGAGGATCAAAACAGCGAAGAGACCATTGACTATGAAATGCAATGGGCGATGGCGAAGGCGTACAATGACAACCTGATGCCGATGATCCTCCCGGATTCTTTTGCCATAGCGGAGATGTCCGACAGGGACGAGGCTTACATGGCCTGCCTGAATCTGAACGGGGACGAGATCATGGGGCTTGTGGAGATTCCCAAGATAAAGGTTAAGATTCCGATTTACCATACGACGGATGAGGATGTGCTGCAGCTTGGCGCGGGGCATCTGGAGGGAAGCTCCCTTCCGGTCGGCGGGGAAAGCACCCATGCTGTTATTTCCGCCCACCGCGGTCTGCCCAGCGCAACGCTGTTTACGGATCTTGATAAAATGGAGGAAGGAGACCATTTCCTTCTGCATATTCTGGATGATATCCTCTGCTATGAGGTGGATCAGGTGAATATCATAGAGCCGGAGGACACGGAATGTCTTTCTGTGGAAGAGGGGGAAGATCTGGTTACGCTGTTGACGTGTACGCCGTATGGCGTGAACAGCCATCGGCTTCTGGTGCGGGGACACCGCGTTCCGTATGTGCCGGAGGAGGTTCATAAGGAGAGCACCTCGTCATTGATGGGAGTCAGCATGCATTCGAATTACCTGTTCTGGGTGATTTTCGGACTTGTGATTACAGGTATTTTCATCTTATTCCTGTATCTGAGGGAGAAAAAGCTGCGCAGGAGAAGAAAACTCCAAAAGGAAGCGGAAGCTTTGCAGAGGGAGAAGGATTCGAAAGCAGACGAATTCTCAGAAAATGGGAATGACGAACAGTAATATGTAAATGAAGGAGCTGCATATGGCAGGGAAAGGAAAGAAGAAAAAGCATCGTTGGATACGGAATATTTTATTCCTGTTCATATTTTTAATAGGGGCGGGCGTTATGTTTTATCCCACCTTCAGCGAGCTGTGGAACAGTTACCGCAATCAGCAGCTCGTCAGTAACTACAGTGAGGCTGTTGAGACGATGGAGCCGGAGGATTATTCCGCGATATGGGAGGCAGCCCGGGCGTTCAATGCAGAGCATACGGTTAACACTATCGTGGACGCCTTTGACGAGGATACGAATGAATACGTGCTGAGTCACCCGTATGATGAGGTTCTGGATCCCACCAATAACGGGATCATGGGATACATTGAGATTCCGAAGATCAATGTGAGAATGGCGATTTATCACGGTATCGGCACGGAAGCGTTGGAAAACGGCTGCGGCCATATTGAGGGAACCAGCCTCCCGATCGGCGGCGTTGGTAATCATGCCGTACTGTCGGCGCACCGTGGACTCCCAAGTGCGAAGCTGTTCACGGATCTTGACCAGATAGAAGTGGGCGATCTGTTTTTCATCACGGTTCTGGATGCAAAACTGGCCTACCGGGTGGATCAGATTCTGACGGTGCTGCCGGAGGAAACGGAAGATCTGGCAATCGAGCCGGGCCGGGATCTGATAACGCTTGTGACATGTACGCCGTACGGCGTGAACAGCCACCGGCTTCTGGTGCGGGGGGAGCGCACAGAGTATGTGGAAGAGGAGAATACGATGAAGCCTGGTATTATTCTCCGCAATCCGCTGGAGGGAACCAACCGGGCGCAGCGGCTTCTTGCAATGGGACTGATTGCATTCCTGCTGTTCATGATCATTATGGGAATCATTTTGAAGATATCGGATTGGAGAAAAGCGAAAAAAAGGAAAAGAAGGGAAGGAAATCATGTTGAGAAGGACTCCTAACAGACAAAAGAAAACGTTTGGGCGGCTTGCGGCTGTCCTGATAACGGCAGCGCTGCTGGGCTGCATGATGGTGATGGGTGTCGTGGCTTCCGAGGCCGACCGGATGCCGGATCTGGATGCTGGTATGACGGGCTCGCTTAAAGTGACCATGACCTATATGGATCCAAATCTGGAAACTGACAATGTAAAGATCATGCCGAACGTGCAGGTAAAGCTGGCGCAGGTGGCAGGCTTACAGGTGAATGGAGGCTCCGCAGATTATACGCTGCTGGATGCTTATAAGGACACAGGAATTGAGCTGGCGGGCATGACCGCGTCGGAATCCGCTTCGGCGGCGGAAAAGCTGGCGCCTCTGGCAACGGGCAGTGATATACTTACCGCTGTCACAGACAGTAATGGTATCGCGACGTTTGAAGGCCTGGAGTCGGGCATATATCTTGTATTTCAGGATACGGATGCGAATACTGCCTACCGGGTGGATGCGATTGCGACGTTCCTGATCGCGGTTCCTTACCCCGTGCAGGCGACATCGGGGAACAGTTGGCAGTATGCTGTGGAGATTCAGCCGAAGACGGAGCTTCCCGGCCCGCGCAATAACGGCGTGATCCGTGTTACGAAGCAGTTGTTTAATTCACTGAGCCAATTGGGATACAATCCGCCGGAAAATCAGGAAATGGTATTTTATGTAGGCCTTTTTACAGATGAGGCATGTACGGTGCGGGCAGCAGGTACTTCTGATATGCCGCTGCGCTTCCTGAACAGCGACACGGCGACGGCGGTATTTGAGAATCTGACTACGGATATGACGTATTATGTCGCAGAGACAGACGGGAGCGGAAATGTAGTTCCCAGTGCGCTGCGCGGTGATGTCATTTTTGAGGCGCTGTATCCGAATGGCCAGAGTGTGGCTATTACCCGGCAGAATCCGGAGGGTGAGCTTCTGTTCCAGAATGCCACCACGGGACTTCCTGACGGCGGCTACTACTACGGCGGCACGCTGACGATTACAAAGAAGACTGTAATGGATGGGGCCGATTATGAGACAAATGATGTGTTCTATGCGGGACTCTTTACCGACAAGAAGCTGCGCACACGTTATGGGGATGTGATTACCCTGAAAATGAACGGGAGCAGCAGTGTCAGTGTTCCGCTGGAAGTGAACATCGGTACATCGGAGGATGAGTCAGTGACGTATTATGTGGCGGAGACCGACAAAGACGGAAAGCCGCTTGGCAGCGGTCAGGAATTCACGATTTCCCTGAACAAGACGGATGGAAAGGTGACGTTATCGCCGGCTGCTCCGGATGATGAAGTGATCATTACGAATAAATTTACAGAGGGAGTTCGGACAGAAATAGAAACAGAGATAGAGAGCGAAACAACAACATCGCAGGACAATGAAGGCAAGAGCCCGAGAACCGGGGACGAGACGCCGATCATGAGGTATGTGGTACTGATGGCGGCTGCACTTGCAGTTATCCTGGGAGTGGTATTGGTTAGCAGGAGACGCAGGAAAGAGAAATAAATAGTGATTGTAAAAACGGGGGCTGATGCAAGATGTGCATCAGCCCCTTCTCCGTTAGTTAATTTTTTGAAGTTTAATCAGTTCAGCTTCTAATTTGCGGATTTTTTCTTCGGCAGCATCCGCCCTGGCCTTTTCGGTGTCAGCTATGTTTTGGGCAGCGTCAGCTCTGGCTTTCTCGGTGTCAGCTATGTTTTGGGCAGCGTCGGCCCTGGCTTTTTCGGTGTCAGCCTTTATTTCGGCAGCATCCGCCCTCTGCCGCTCCCGCTCCGTATTCGCGCGCTCTTTCTCCTGTCCGCGCTCGAAGCCTTCATTGATCAGCATTTCTTCCCGTTCGAAAATCTTCATATATTTCAGTGACACCTCCCCATTTGATTTGATCTCATCTACCATATGCTGGATATCGCGCAGAGATTTGTTCTGCGCGTTTTTCATAGTTGTGTGTTCCATATAGTGAAGAAGCTGGCGCAATTCCTCCGGCGGATTTCCCTCTGTCCCCTGCGTATACAGGAACAAGGTACGCGCGCCGTCATCATAGGGCATTTCGGGGACTTCTGCACAGCCGTTTTGGATCGTGTATACCATGCGGTTCAGTCCTTCAAGTTTTCTTCGTATCATATTCATTTCTCCTTTCACCGGATGGCGGAAGGAAAAGTACAGGTCACCAAGATGCAAACCAGTTCATTGCATTCCGCCATATTTGCTTGTTTTCATATGGGGGAATTAACAACCGAATGGTTAGAATGGTTCCCAGATATGTACTTTTATTTTAGCAAGCAGGGGTTTTGATGTCAACAGAAAAGCGCGGAGATTCCTTCAGATACAGGCAATAATGCCTTTTTTTGAGGCGCGCTGTATTCAAATGGGAAGAGCGCGCTCTACTGAATTAAGGAAGTCACAGAAATTAAACAAAAGTTTACAAATAATGGCAAAATCTATCATTGCGTGATTTTTTTGTGACAACAGGGTTGTATAATGACGGCAAATTTAAAGAAAACGTCCAATATATTAAGATAAAAACGATATTTTGTGTTTAGAGGCTGTCTCTTATACACATCTCCGAGCCCACGAGACGGAGCTACAT
>CAMTFT010000127.1 GCA_947071365.1 uncultured bacterium
ATAATCAGTGTGGCGCTCAGCCCCTTTGTGATCCCGTTCCTTCAGAAGCTGAAGGTGGGGCAGACTGAGCGAGAAGAGGGTGTGAAATCCCATTTGAAAAAAGCAGGAACGCCGACGATGGGCGGTCTGATCATTTTGATCAGTATAACGGTGACGTCTCTGTTTTTTATCGGGCGCTTCCCGCGCATGATCCCGGTACTTTTCCTTGTGCTGGGTTTTGGTATTATCGGGTTCCTTGACGATTATCTGAAGGTGGTGCTCCGGCGTTCAGATGGCCTGTATCCGAAGCAGAAGATGCTGGGACAGATCATTGTGACGACAATTTTCGTTGTCTATATCTGGAATATGGATGCGTCCTGTCTGGAATTTCTGATCCCGTTTTCAGGCGGCAGGGTGATCTCCGGCGATGTGGCCCGGATCGTGGCGGTGCCGGTTGCATATTTTGCCATTATCGGAACGGTCAACGGTGTGAATTTTACGGACGGCCTGGACGGTCTGGCTACCGGTGTCACGACGATGGTAGCAGTTTTCTTTACCGTGGCTTCTCTCGTGTTGAAGGGAGGGATCGAGCCTCTGACCGCGGCGGTCACGGGAGCTCTTCTGGGCTTTCTTCTGTTCAATGTTTACCCGGCGAAGGTATTCATGGGAGATACGGGTTCACTGGCTCTGGGCGGCTTTGTGGCCGGAGCTGCATACGTCATGAAGATGCCGCTCTTTATCCCGATCATCGGGCTGATATACTTTGTGGAAGTGATTTCCGTTATGATTCAGGTCACTTACTTTAAGAAAACGGGAGGAAAGCGTTTCTTCAAGATGGCTCCGATCCATCACCATTTTGAGCTGTGCGGATGGTCGGAGACGAGAATAGTGACGGTATTTACAGTGATTACAGCTTTCCTGTGCCTGCTGGCGCTGGTGGGACTGAACTGATTTTGGGAGGAATAAAAATGGAACTGAAAGAAAAAAAGGTTCTTGTATTCGGAGCCGGTATCAGCGGTATCGGCGCGGCAGATCTTCTGCTGGGAATGCAGGCCGATGTGATTTTATATGATGGAAACGACAGCCTGAAGGAGGCGGATGTACGGGCAAAGCTGCCGCAGGGAGCGCCGGTACAGATCGTGCTTGGAGAGCTGCCGGATTCTCTGATAGAGGAGCTGGAGCTTGTGATATTAAGTCCCGGTGTTCCTGCGGACCTTCCCCTTGTGAATAAAATGCGGGAGAAGGGCATCCGTATCTGGGGCGAGGTGGAGCTTGCCTGGGAGTGCGGCGACGGCGACGTGCTGGCGATTACAGGAACAAATGGAAAGACGACCACCACCAGTCTTCTTGGGGAGATCATGAAAGCCTGGAAGGATGAGGTGTACGTAGTGGGGAATATCGGAAATCCCTACACAGAGGCGGCGATGCGGATGACGGAGGATGCTGTCACCGTTGCGGAGATCAGCAGCTTCCAGCTTGAGACCACAGAAAAATTCGCGCCCAGAGTCAGTGCGATCCTGAATATCACGCCGGATCACCTGAACCGCCATCACACGATGGAGGAGTACATACGGGTAAAGGAGCTGATTGCTCACAACCAGAGGCCGGAGGATACGTGCGTACTGAATTACGAGGATGAGATCCTGCGGAAGTTTGGTTCTGGTTTACATACGAAGGTCATTTATTTCAGCAGTCTGCATACACTGGAACAGGGCATCTATCTGGAGGATGGAGATATCGTCTTTAATGACGGAGAAAACAGGACGGTGCTGTGTAATGTCGGGGAGCTGAACCTTCCGGGCCGCCACAATCACGAAAATGTGATGGCTGCTTCTGCCATGGCGATTGCGTACGGCGTTCCCTTTGAAGTGATCCGAAACGTTGTCCGTACCTTCAAGGCGGTGGAGCACAGGATCGAGTATGTGACGGAAAAGCACGGAGTCGTATATTACAATGACTCGAAGGGAACGAACCCTGATGCCGCCATCAAGGGCATTCAGGCGATGGACCGTCCGACGCTGCTGATCGGAGGCGGCTACGATAAGGATTCCTCCTATGAAGAGTGGATCGAAGCATTCGATGGAAAAGTAAAATATCTGGTACTGATAGGACAGACAAAGGAAAAGATCGCCGAGACAGCAAAGCGCTGCGGTTTCCATGATATCATCATGGCGGAGACGCTGGAGGAGGCTGTGCAGATATGTGCAGACAGAGCAAAGAGCGGCGACGCCGTGCTGCTGTCACCGGCCTGCGCAAGCTGGGGCATGTTCCCGAATTATGAGGTGCGGGGAAGGCGGTTTAAGGAACTGGTAAATCAATTGGCATAGGAAGTGATTGATTGCAGTCAAGACCGGGGAAGATTGACGGATTTTTATTCGTTATTGTATTGTTTCTGGTTGCCTTTGGACTGGTGGTTCTTTACAGTATGAGTGCATACAATGGGCAGGTCAGATTTCATGACGCTGCCTTTTACTTTAAAAAACAGTTTTTTGCGATGGTGCTGGGCCTTATTGCAATGTGGGGAATAGCATCCACGGATTACCACGTGCTCCGCAGGTTTGCGATACCGGCGTATCTCGTATCACTGGCTCTCTCCGGGGCAGTCCTGCTTTTCGGTGATGCTTACAATGGCTCAAGAAGATGGCTTTCCATCGGCCCTCTTTCCTTTCAGCCGGCGGAGTACGCAAAGCCGGCGGTAATACTTCTGCTGGCCGGCATCGTAAGCCAGATGGACCGCCGTAAGAGCGGCCGGCTGATCCTGGCCGTACTCCTGATGGTGCTGCCCATCGTGGGACTGGTAGGCACGAACAATCTGAGCACGGCAGTGATCATTCTGGGGATTGCGGTGATCATGATCTTTATCTCGAATCCCAGATATCTTCCGTTTCTGTGGATCGTTCTGGCGGGAAGCGGTTTCCTTGGGATATTCCTGAGCCTGGAGCAGTACCGTCTGGAGCGCCTTGCGATCTGGCGAAATCCGGAGCTTTACGAGAAGGGCTATCAGACCATGCAGGGGCTGTATGCCATCGGCTCCGGCGGGCTTTTCGGGAGAGGGCTGGGCAACAGCCTGCAGAAGCTGGGCTTTGTTCCCGAGGCTCAGAACGATATGATATTTGCTGTGATCTGTGAGGAGCTGGGGCTTGCGGGGGCACTGCTTCTGATGTTGCTTTTCCTGCTGCTTCTGTGGCGGTTCATGGTCATAGCGACCCATGCGCCGGATCTGTTCGGCTCACTGATCGCGGCAGGAATCATGGGCCATATCGCGATACAGGTGATCCTGAATATCGCAGTCGTCACAAATACCATCCCGAACACGGGAATCACGCTCCCCTTTATCAGCTACGGCGGTACGTCGGTGCTGTTTTTGCTGGCGGAGATGGGGCTGGCCCTCTCGGTGAGCCGTTACTGCAAGTAGTAGTTGGGGCTGCATCTGCATGGTATATCTTCGGAAGGACCTGTAGGGGTGTCCACCGAAGATATACCATGCAGATGCAGCCCTCACTCCACTGGAGTAGCAAACCTCCTCTTTGCGCATATACTGAGATATATGGTGTTTTGCAGGGCGGAATACGCCGGCAAAACAGAAAGCCGGGGGATGGACTTGAGCTATCTGGAAATAAAAGGCGGGCGGCCGCTTGACGGAGAGATCGAAGTACAGGGCTCGAAGAATGCAGTGCTTCCGATATTGGCCGCGTGTATGCTGGGAGAAGGCATCTGCATCATTGACAACTGTCCTTCAATCGGGGACGTAGACGATACACTTGAGATCATGAAAATACTGGGCTGCCGTGTGGAAAGAAGTGGAAGAACGGTTCGGGTCGATGCTTCCGGGGCCGGAGGATATGAAATTGACGGCATGGAAGCTGCACGAATCCGCTCTTCCGTCTTGTTTTTAGGCGCACTTCTTGGTAGAATGAAAAGAGCGGTGATTCCGCTTCCGGGCGGATGCGCGATCGGAGCGCGGCCAATCGACCTGCATCTGCGGGCGCTTGGCAGGCTTGGGGCGGAGTTTTCAGGAGAAGACAGGATCGTTGCCAGGGCAGAAGAACTGCACGGAAATACGGTGCATCTGCCGCTGCCAAGCGTGGGGGCGACAGAGAATACGATTCTGGCGGCTGTACAGGCAAAAGGCGATACGCTTATCAGAAATGCGGCCAGAGAACCGGAGATCGATGAGTTGATGGATTTTCTGAACGGTCGAGGTGCAGAAATTAACAGGCTTGAGGACGGAAGTATACACATTTGCGGAGGAAAGATTCTGGGAGAGATTCGATACCGTATGCAGGCAGACCGGATCGTGACGGGCACGTATCTGCTGGCGGCGGCTGCCGCCGGGGGAAGCGTTCGGGTACGAAATGATTCCTGCTGCCATTTGCAGTCGCTTGTTCAGCTTCTGCGGCAGATGGGGACGGAAGTGGATTGCCGGGACGGAGAGACGCGTCTCGCATCCAATGGCCGGCTGAGGCCGGTTGCATATGTGGAGACGGCCCCGTATCCGGGTTTTCCTACAGATCTGCAGTCGCCGGTAATGGCATCGTTATGCCGGGCAGAGGGAAAGAGCCGCATATGTGAGACGATTTTTGAAAACCGGTTCCGGACCGCGGATGAGCTGAGAAAAATGGGAGCCAGGATAGCGGTATATGGAAGCTGTGCGGAGATCACCGGTGTCGGCGAGCTGCACGGTGCATCGCTGACGGCGCCGGATCTTCGGGGCGGGGCTGCTTTGGTGATAGCTGCGCTGCAGTCATGGGGCTGCACGGCGGTGAGCGGTACGGCGTATATTGACCGCGGGTATGAAAGTATTGAGAGGGATATGAGTCTTTTGGGGGCAGATATCAAAAGGTACAGGTGATAAAATGGGCAGGATTAACAGAAGAAAAAGAAGATTACTGAAACTGGTGGTGGTGCTTCTGCTTGTGGCAGCGGCAGCCTGCGCACTGTTTCTGTTTCAGGTGAGAAAGGTAGCAGTGTATGGAAATTCCCGCCATTCCTCTGAGGAGATCAGCGCCGGGCTGACGGAGGGAAGGATGATGAAGAATACACTGTATCTGCTTTGGAAATACAGAGAAGGGGAGATACCGGATACGCTGCCTTTCCTGAATTCCCTCCATGTGCAGATGAAGAGCCCTTCGCATATAGAAGTTCAGGTGACGGAAAAAGAGCTGGCAGGATATATCGATAAAGGTGGATATGTTTATTTTGACAGGGAGGGTGTTATACTGGAGATCTCCGATGAGGTGTATGACGGCATTCCCATCATCACAGGAGCCAGCGTGGGAGATACGGTGCTGTACCAGAAGCTTCCCACCGAGAGCAGCGCACAGCTCCGGACGATCCTCAGTCTGACGCAGCTTCTTTCCTATCAGGAATTGAAGGCATCCGAGATCCGTTTTGGAGAAAATATGGAGATAACGGTATTTGTCGGAGGTGTGGAAGCGCAGCTCGGACAGGACGAATATCTGGAGGAAAAGGTAGCCAACTTAAACAAGATACTTCCGCGGCTGGAGGGACAGAGCGGCATCCTGCATCTGGAAAACTTCACGGGACGAAATGAGACGGTGTCCTTTACACCTTCCAGTGAACCGGATACGGTTACGGACGTAACGAATGATGCATCAGTCGGAGAAGGTGCTGGTGCAGGTTCCGGCACTGACGGACAGGACAGCGTGGATGGAAACGGTGATGCGGGAGACGGAAGTGCGGACGGCAGCGGTGATGCGGGAGACGGAAGCGCGGACGGCAGCGGAGATACGGGAGACGGAAGCGCGGACGGCAGCGGTGATACGGGAGATGGAATCGCGGAAGGAAGTGGCGATACGGGAGATGGTGATACGGACAGGGAAGAGCCGGAGCAGGATAGCAGTGTGATATTCCCGATGGTATTTAATTCCTCAGGCACTCTCGTATATAATGTGCATATATCGAATGGCATCGTTGTGGATCAGTACGGCAATCAGGTGCCGGGAGTTACGATCAATGACTGTCTCTTATACACATCTGACGCTGCCGACGACTTAATAGGTGT
>CAMTFT010000128.1 GCA_947071365.1 uncultured bacterium
ATGTAGCTCCGTCTCGTGGGCTCGGAGATGTGTATAAGAGACAGAGATTATATATAGAATAAACGAAATGAAGGAGGCGTTAGCATGGCTTTTCTGCCCAACATGCAGGAGGATGAGAACAGAGCAGAGGAAGCGGTCGGCGGCGCTGGGCGAAGCCGTGGATTTGGTGCCGGTTTCCTGTTAGGGGTCTTATCGGCACTGGTCTGTATCGCGCTTTTTGTTATGGGATGGTTTTTCGCACAGTGGAGGACAGACAGAAGAGAAGCGCGCAGCCTGGAGGAAGAGCAGAGGGTTTCCGTATTGACGGCCCCGGAGACATTGTATAAGCTGAATGAAGTACAGGGATTAATTGAACAGCATTTTTTAGATGAGGTGGACAGCAAGTTGCTGTCCTCGTATCTCTTTAAAGGGATCGCAGCAGGGCTGGAGGATCCTTATGCCAATTATTATTCTGTGGAGGAGCTGCAGTCAGTGCTTGACTCTTCCCGGGGAGAGTATTTTGGTATCGGTGCGACATTGATGGCCGACGCGAAGACGAATGAAATCAGAGTACTCGAGGTGTACGAGGAGGGCCCTGCATATGAGGCCGGTCTTCAGACGGGGGATGTGCTTTGCTTTCTGAACGATGAATCGCTGGAGGGAAAGGGGCTGTCCGAGGTCGTGTCCATGATCAAGGGATACGAAGGCCCCTTCACACTGGGCGTATACCGGCCGGAGATGGAGGAGGAACTGCAGCTTGAGATGGAATGCGGTGAAGTGAAGCTGCAGTACGTTCAGCATGAGATGCTGGAGGATCACATCGGCTATATCCGCCTGAGTGAATTCACGGAGAGCGCAGTCGGACAGTTTAAGGAGGCGGTCGATGCTTTGCAGGGGCAGGGTATGGAAAAGCTGATCGTGGATCTGCGGAGCAATCCGGGAGGACTTCTGGATTCAGTCTGCGATATTCTGGATGAAGTGCTTCCGGAGGGGCTGATCGTCTATACGGAGAACAGAAACGGCGAGCGCCAGGAGCGTTACGCGGACAGCAAGCGTTCCGTGACGTGTGAGATCGCGGTGCTGGTGGATGGCAATTCAGCGAGCGCGTCGGAGATCTTTGCAGGCGCGGTACAGGATCTGGAGCTGGGGCCGATCATCGGTACGAAGACGTACGGAAAAGGTGTCGTACAGCAGACGTATACGCTGTCGGACGGTTCTGCCTTCAAGCTGACGACGGAGACGTATTATACGCCGAAGGGGCAGGATATCGACGGTAACGGAATCACGCCGGATATTATTGTAGAAGATGAAAATAATACGGAGCAGGTGGAAGAAGACGGGAAGAATGAGACAGAGGGTGCTCCGGAAGAGCTGAAGGATGAAGAGAACGGGACAGAGAGTGTTCCAGAAGAACAGAAGGATGAGAAAAAGGACGCAGTATTGGAGAAGGCAGTGGAGGTGCTTGGCACCGGGGAAGCTGCAGGCAGATGACAGGAGAGAGTATGGATAATAAAATTATTTTCCGGGAGATGCTAAGTGAGATAAAGACAGCGGCGGATGCTGCCGGAGACGTCATTTCAAAGGAGGAGATCAGGGAGATCCTTGGGAACCTGCCTTTGGAGGAGGAGCATTTCAATTTAATTTACAGTTACCTTGCGGAGCAGAATATCCGTGTGGTAGAATCAAGGGAAGAAGCAAAGGAGATGCCGGAGCAGGAGGGTGAAAAGAGCCTTTCCCTTTATATTGAGGAGCTGATGAACCTGAAAGGCGGCGTATCGGAGGATGAGCAGCGTACGATGCGCGAGGCAATGCAGGGGGATGAGGCGGCGCGGCTTCGGCTGATCGAAAGCTATCTTCCGATGATCTGTGAAATGGCAGGCGGATATGAAGGGACGGAGGTCTCATCTGAGGATCTGATCCAGGAGGGCAATCTGGGCCTTTTGACGGCGATGGAATCCATCAGCAGGCTTGAGAGTCCTGCGGCCTGCCGGGCGCATATCATCAACAGCATTAATGCTGCGATGGAGGCGGCCATCGGAAGCAGCCAGGAGACGAGAAAGATGAACGAGGGCATCGTCAGCAGGGTCAATCATTTAAATGAGGCCGTTCAGAATCTGGAGCGCGACCTGGAGCATAAGGTTTCGGCAGAGGAGCTGTCGGCCTACCTGGAAATGCCGCTGGAGGAAATACGGGATATCTTAAGAATGTCCGGCGACCAGATTGAAATTGAAAAAGACGAGTAACGCGAATTGGAGGAATGATTCATGAAAAAAACGAAAATCATTTGTACCATGGGACCGAATGCTGACGACCGTGAGGTGCTGAAGGGACTTGTTGCAAACGGAATGGATATTGCACGGTTCAACTTTTCTCACGGCGATCACGCAGAACAGAAAAAGCGTTTTGACCAGTTGAAAAGTGTCCGGGAGGAGATGAAGAAGCCGATAGCCATTCTTCTGGATACGAAGGGGCCGGAGATCCGTACCGGCCTGTTGAAAAATGGAGGCAAGGTAAAGCTGGAGGAGGGTGCGCAGTTCATTCTGACCAGCGAGGAGCAGCCGGGGGACGAAACAAAAGTCTTCCAGACGTATCCGGAGCTTGCAAAGGATGTGGCTGTCGGAAATACGATTTTGATCGACGACGGCCTGATTGCCCTGAAAGTAACGGAGATCAGAGGGAAGGATATTGTCTGCAACGTGGAGAACGGCGGTGAGCTGGGACAGAGGAAGGGTATCAATGTTCCGAATGTCCGGGTGAATCTTCCGGCTATCACAGAGAAGGACAGGGAGGATATTATCTTCGGTATCCAGCAGGGAATCGATTTTATCGCAGCTTCCTTCGTGCGGGATGCGGATGCGGTGAAGGAGATCAAGGGCATCCTGAAGGAATACCATGCGGAGCACATTGATGTGATTGCAAAGATAGAAAACGGCGAGGGCATTAAGAATATCGACCGCATCATCAATGCGGCGGACGGTGTTATGGTGGCCAGAGGCGACATGGGTGTGGAGATACCGGCTTACGATGTACCCCACGTACAGAAAACGATCGTGGACAAGTGCAATCACAAATATAAACCGGTCATCATTGCAACGCAGATGCTGGATTCCATGATCCGGAATCCGCGGCCTACGCGGGCGGAGGTGACGGATGTGGCAAATGCTATCCGGGAGGGCGCAGATGCCATTATGCTTTCCGGTGAGACCGCTATGGGCAAATACCCGGTGGAGGCGCTGAAAATGATGGCGCAGATCGCGGAATCCACAGAACAGTATCTCGATTACCAGTCCATGCCGGATTACCGTTCTCTCAGGGGCGACGCAAATGTTTCCAGCGCCGTAGGAGTGGCGGCAGTGCGCACTGCGACGAATGTCCAGGCAAAATGTATCGTTACGCCGACGATGTCGGGACAGACGGCCAGGACGATGTCGAATTTCCGTTCCAGTATTCCGATTTATGCCGTGACCCCCAATGACTGGGCGCAGCGCAAGATGCAGATATACTGGGGTGTTACTCCGCTGAAGGGCTATACGGAGGATACGACGGAGCATATCATTTCCCATGCCATGTACGTAGTAAGGCGGGAGGGATACGTCGAAGAGGGCGACATGGTGGTATTCACAGCGGGAGACCCGGCTACGAATATTGTCAAGGGCAAAGGTGCCATGACGAATATGATGCATGTGATTCAGGCAAAATAAGAAAATCTTAATAAATTATTGACAGGATTTTAAACAGCTTCTGCTAAACTGAACGGTAGATATCTGCCTGTTCAGGGCAGAAGCTGTTTCGCATGATACGAAAGCTTCCGGCAGGATGCGCAGCTTGCGGAGAGGAAGGCTGCCTTACGGCACCGCTCGCGCGCAGGAATGCGTAAAGCGCATTTATTTATATAATAGAAAGGGGACGTGTGGGATGTATACGATACTTGTTTGTGATGACGACAGAGAGATTGTGGATGCGATAGAGATATATCTGGTGCAGGAGGGATTCCGTGTGCTGAAGGCGTACGACGGCGAAGAAGCCCTTGCCGTACTGAAGCGGGAAGAGGTGCATTTGCTGATCCTTGACCTTATGATGCCGAAGATGGACGGGATCCATGCGATCATGAAGATTCGGGAGGACAGCAGTATTCCGATCATTGTGCTGTCTGCGAAGACGCAGGATACGGATAAGATCCTGGGGCTGAATCTCGGGGCGGACGATTATGTGGCGAAGCCCTTCAATCCTCTGGAGCTTCTGGCCCGGGTAAAATCCCAGATCAGGCGGTACACGAATTTCGGCTCCGCATCAGATGCCTCCGAGTCAGAAAAGATCTATTCCACCGGAGGACTCGTGATCAATGATGACCGGAAGGAAGTGACGGTGGACGGCGAGCCTGTGAAGCTGACGAGGATCGAATACAATATTCTGCTGTTTCTTGTCCAGAACAAGGGAAAGGTATTTTCCATCGATCAGATCTACGAGCAGATATGGCAGGAAGAAGCCTTCGGCGCTGACAATACGGTCACGGTACATATCCGGCATATCCGGGAAAAGATAGAGATCGATCCCAAAAATCCAAAATACCTCAAGGTCATCTGGGGAATCGGATATAAGGTAGAGAAGCTGTAAGCTTGCACCGGGAGGAACAGACGTGGGAAAACTGATTTACAAAAAGAGTGTTAAGGCTGCTTTGCTGTTCATTCAGGTCGCTGCGGTCTTTGCCTTTGCGTATTGTCTGCTGAATATCGGCTTCTGGATGGAGGACAGCTACAGTCTGACGGAAATGTCGAAGAGCTATGAGGAGACGGATCTGTTCTTTCGGCAGGCAGATACGGTGTTGCAGCATAAGATCCGGGGCAGACAAAATGAGATACTGTTTGAGACAGACGGAGAGTTTGATCCGGACAAGGAAGTGGATATTCAGTCCTTTGGCACATCGGGCAGTTCCGTGCAGGATATGAATACGACGTACATCATGAAGGATCTGCTGGATTTCGCGCAAAGCGGCGGTCAGAAACGCCTTCACGATGCGATCGGGGATGCGCTGGAACAGCAGCAGAAGACAGGGAAGATCGCCGGAGAGCTGTTGGATGAACAGTCGGATTCACTGGAGAGCATCAGCCCTGTGACGGGGATCTCGCTTTCGGAATGCTCCAGATGGTACTCCTATTCGGCGGATTTCGTTCTGGACGTATATCAGGATCTGGACAGCGTCAGCGAGGAGATATACAAAAAGTATCAGGAGTATACGACGGTGCAGGATGAGAGCTGGTCAGAAGGCGCTCCAAGCAACCTGAGATACTGTATAGAGAATACGGCCACCGGTGAGATCTATACGAATACCGGCGAGACGAAGTACGATGCGGCGGTAAAGTCCATACAGGAGGATCCGGAGTTCGTCAGCCTTTATGAGGGGGAACGGAGCTTCAACATTGTGACGGCAAATCCCGATAGTGTCCTGAATCAGGCTGCTGCGGACTGGTTCATGCAGGAGCGTTTCGTCAACACGAATGAGAAGGTATTTCTGGCTGTGAATACGGAATATCCAGTCAACGATGAACTGAAATCGTATGCGGAGGTATTCGCCAGACGGGAAAGCATTGTGTGGGGCTCCGTGGCAGGAGCGGTGTTTTTTGCCCTGCTGGCAGCAGTCGGCTTTGTTCTGTCGGTCATGGGAGCCGGATGGAATGAGGGGAGATGTACGCCGGAGGCGGCCAGGATCGACCGTATACCTACGGAGCTGGCGGCAGGATTGTATATGACGGTTTTCGTACTGTATCTTCTCGTCTTTACCGAGCGGATTCCGGCACCGGAGGATCTGATGGGGAATGCGCGGATCTTTGTATCTGCCCTGGCAGCCTCCGCATACATCATTTTTCTGTCGGCCTGTCTCAGCCTGGTTCGAAGAAGACGTACACAGACGCTCTGGTCGAACAGTATCTGCCTGATGCTGCTTCGGACGTGGCGTCAGGTCACGTCGGCCAGGGCAGCGTCGGGACAGCTTCTGTTCTTCCTGTCTCTTATACACATCTCCGAGCC
>CAMTFT010000129.1 GCA_947071365.1 uncultured bacterium
TACACCTATTAAGTCGTCGGCAGCGTCAGATGTGTATAAGAGACAGGAATCGGGTCTTTGTGAAGTTCATCTCTCAGGCTGGAAAGTAAAGCATTATTTGACTCCTGGTTTTCCATGTTGATAAAATCTACGATCACAATGCCACTTATATTGCGGAGACGGAGCTGCTTTGCGATTTCTCTGGCAGCTTCCATATTCAGCTTCAGAAATACCGCTTCCCGATTTTTCCCTCCCTCAAATTTGCCACTGTTCACATCGATGACCGTCAGAGCTTCTGTGGGCTGGATGATCAGATAGCCCCCACTTTTCAGCCAGACCTTCTCCTGCAGCGCCTGTTCAAGCTGGTGTTCCAGGGAGTACAGCTTCTGCATAGGCAGCATCCGGTCCTCATAGAGCGATAGCCTCATCAGATCCTCGGGATGATGTTCGGAAAAGTAAGCATGCATCTCCTGATACAGAGTCTCATCGTCTGTCATGATACGTTCCGCCTCGGAATCGTAGAGGTTTGCAAGCCGTGCCAGATACGCATCAGGCATTTTCGAAAGACAGGAAAAGCAGGTGCGGAACTGTGCCTGACTTATCAGCGTTTCGTATTGCTTTTTCAGCAAATCAAGCTCTGATATAAGCGCGGATTCGTCAGCGCCTCCTGCGTTCGTACGGAACAGCCAGCCATAATCCCTGGGATGCACCTGAATACACTGGCTATCCTCCCGAATATCACGGTTGTCCTTCCGGATATCACAGTCATCCTTCCGGATGTCACGGCTGTCCTTCCGGATATCACAGTCATCCTTCCGGATGTCGCGGTTGTCCTTCCGGATATCCTGTCCGTTCTTCTGGATATCACGGCCATCATCCGTATATTCTCCGTCCGCATCATTAAGCGTTTCTTCCCACTGCCTGAGAGTTTCCAGCAGCCGCGACCGCATCTCTTTTGGGAGTTTGGAGGATATGGATACCTGCGTATTGCCGGTGGTCAGAAGCACATACTTTCCGTGCAGCGTAATGTTTGTCGTCACGGAAGGGTACTTCGTCTTGATACCCTCCCGGGATACCTGTACCAGCAGCTCATCTCCTGCCTGGGGCAGCTTTGATGTCCCTTTTTTCGTGTAAACGGGGTGTTTCATATCGTCCAACGACAGATGACATACCGTGCCGGGGGCGATCTCCACGAAGGCCGCTCCGATATTCTTTGCAATGTTTTTTATTTTTCCGATATAGATATTTCCAAGCAGGCTGTCTGATGATGCGGGATCACAGTGTATTTCAACTGCCTTCTGGTCATGGAGCAGAAACGAAAAAATGCCTCCCTGCATTCTTGTGACAAGATATTGCTTCATATATATATTCTTCGGTACAGGATTTCAGGCTTCCTTCCGTTACAGCCTGAAATCCTGTCACACGATCTCCTTTCCAAGGCTCGCAAGAGTGACGAGCTTTCGATGATCCTCCGTTCCCATATCCGCATATACTTCACAGCGGTGGATCTCATACGCGAAGGGTTCCGGCTCAATCCCCAGTGTTTTCATGTATGTGTCCATCACAAGTTCCGGCTTCAGGTTGTCTACACTGCCGGAGGAAAGCTTCAGGAACACAGTTCCCGCGTTCACGGACATTTCGTAGATCATGGGCCGGATATCGACTTCCTTTTCGGATTTTTTCGTCTTCTTCATCACCGTAATGGACTTCTGGGCAAAGAAATGTGAGATGCCAGACTGCCAGTCCACTGCTGGCTCGTATCCTTTGCGGAATCTCACCGTGTAGTCAGCAGCCGCCACCAGCGTCATCGCCTTGCTGGCCTTGCCCTCCGGTATCTGATAAAATCCCGTCACCTCAATGCCCTCCACGCCGACACGGTTCAGCGCATCGATCGCTTCCGCGGAGGTGATCGGTGTCTTTATCTCAATGTCCATGTATTCTGCGTCGCTGGTCAGCCCTACGCCCAGAGGCGATGCAAAGGACATGACCATATGCGGGCTGAGTCCCTCCGTATACACAATATCGATACCGGCCCGGCGGATGGCTTTCTGAAAATAGCGCATGACATCGAGATGGCCGATGAATTTCATAATACCATATTTTGAAAATTTTACCCTTACCTTCAACGCGGATACCTCCTCTGTGTCTGATACTGCTGCCCGGCATTTTTATTTCCTCGGTTCAACGCAGACACCTCCTTTATATCTGGCAGCGCCGCAGCCAGAACACTTCATCCGGCAGTTCGGCGTAACTGTCTCCTTATGTGCGTTCTCCCACTCACGCTTAAGGAACGCTTTTGTGACTCCGATATCGATGAAATCCCAGGGGAATATTTCATCCAGGTCACGTTTACGTATCGTATAAAAATCCATATCGATACCGCAGTTGTCAAATGCCTGGATCCACCTGTCAAAGCTCCAGTATTCCGTCCAGGCATCGTACAGTGCGCCAAGGCGGTAAGCCTCAAGGATCACCTTCGAGATCTTCCGGTCACCCCGGGCAAATACGCCCTCCAGCAGCGTCACGTCCGCCTGATGCCAGTTGTACCGGATACTCTTCTGGTTCAGCATTTCCTTGATTTCATGATTGACCGTCTTCGCAAAGCCGAGATAATCCCCTGGATGGTGCATGGAAGCCCACTGAAACGGCGTAAAGGGTTTCGGAACAAAGAAGGAGGTACTTACCGTGATCTGGCACTTGCCGTTTCTCTTATCCTTCGGGATCTCATAATATTTTACCGCAATATCGTTCGCCAGATGTGCGATATCCTTCCGATCCTCTTCTGTCTCCGTAGGCAGGCCGAGCATGAAATACAGCTTGACCTTATTCCAGCCGCCGTGGAACGCCTTGTCCGCGCCGTCAAGGATCACTTCCTTCGTAAGGCCCTTGTTGATAACGTCCCGCAGCCTCTGTGAGCCGGCTTCCGGCGCAAAGGTCAGACTGCTCTTGCGAACATCCTGCACCTTCCCCATGACATCCAGGGAAAAAGCATCGATACGCAGGGACGGCAGAGAAATATTGATATTCTGGTCGCGGAATTCGTCGATCAGAAATGTAACGATCCCCTCCAGATCGCTGTAATCGCTGGAGCTTAAGGAGCTCAGAGAAATTTCCTCATGTCCCGTATTTTTCAACATTTTGTAAGCATGATCTTTCAGCACCTCAAGGCTTCGCTCTCTCGTAGGACGATACAGCATCCCGGCCTGACAGAAACGGCAGCCACGGATACAGCCGCGCTGGATCTCCAGAACGACGCGGTCCTGCGTCACCTTGATAAACGGAACCACCGGCTTTTCCGGATACGGCGCCTCCGTCATATTCATCTCCACCTGTTTCTGAATGACAGATGGAACGCCGCTTTCCTTCGGAGAAAATGACGCGATCGTACCGTCTTCCTTATAGGAAACCTCGTACAGAGACGGCACGTAGATTCCGGGGATATTCGCTGCCTTTCTTAAAAATTCCTGCCGTGATGCTCCCGCTGCCCTGCACTCCTTGTAGAGATCCAGAAACGGGTCGTAGACGGTCTCTCCGTCCCCAATATAAAATACATCAAAAAAATCAGCCAGAGGCTCCGGATTGTAGGCACACGGCCCGCCACCGATCACGATGGGACAGTCTTCTCCGCGCTGTGATGCCATAAGCGGGATGCCGCTCAGATCCAGGATCTGCAGAATATTTGTATAACACATTTCATACTGCAGCGTAATTCCAAGGAAATCAAAATCCTTCACCGAATCCTGTGATTCCAGTGCGAACAGCGGGATCTTCTCCTCCCGCATGATCCGGTCCAGATCCACCCAGGGGGAATAAACGCGCTCACACCAGACGTCTTCCCTACGGTTGAACATATCGTATAAAATCTGGATACCAAGATGAGACATACCGATCTCGTACACGTCCGGGAAGCACATGGCGAACCGGATGTCAATTTTTTCTTTATCCTTCATGACTGAGTTCACCTCTCCGCCAATGTAGCGGGCAGGCTTCTCTACCTTTAATAAAATTTCATCACTTAATGCAAGTTTTCTCATTTTTCATCTCCACACATTACCATACATTTTTTCGTATTTCTGCAAAGCTTTCTGCTCCAATCGGCAGTTTTTAATTCCTGCATGGATTACCTCCTGCAATCATCTGACTTTATAATACAGTTTACCCCATTCGGCCGATTCAGTCCAGCATTAAATACATCTCCCACAGGAAAGAAATCTGTGATATGATATACACGATTTTATTTTGCAAAGGAGAATCCATTATGCCAGTATTTGATTTTCGAGACACACCGGATACAAAGACCGGCGCAGTCTGCACTTATACGACCTTTCGCTCCAACGAACCGTCAGCCACCCCCGAAAAGCCGATTCTTCTTCTGGACAACCGTGACCGCACTTTCCTGCATCACTCCTCCGGCTTTTTCACCAATTTCCGTAAGCGGACATCTTTTGAATTCAGCGTGGACGGCGGAATCGTCAGCGCAGATATTTTGAAGATCGACGCCCGTTTCGTAAGCCTCATTCAGTGGCTTGGGGAGAACCATATCAATGTGCGATTATCCGGACAAAACACGGAGAACGGATATGCCGTCTACCGGATCCGTGAAATGGCCTTCGGCGGCGGAACGAAGCTTTCCGCGGAGGACGGCTTTCTCCAGTTTATGATCGAGCGGCTCCTGTCCATCAACGCTCCCGCTGAGGAATGCGAGGAGGAAGAACAGGAGGAAACCGGCGACAGCATGAAGCTTACCAGCATACAGAGCATCTCCGATTTTATCACCTGTGCCGGCAGGACCCTGCCGGACAATATCCGCCTTTGGGCGCGGAGAAATCTTGCAGTGGCCCGTTCCCACGAGGTGACACCGGAGGAACGGCGACACGCCCAGCGGGCACTCTCTATCATGATGACGATCCAGTGGAAAAATAACTACTTTGAGTCCATCGACCCGGCGGAGGCGCGCCGTATCCTGGATGAAGAGCTTTACGGTATGGAAAAGGTAAAGCAGAGGATCATAGAGACCATCATCCAGATCAACCGCACCCACACGCTTCCCGCCTACGGCCTTTTGCTGGTGGGCCCTGCCGGAATCGGCAAGTCCCAGATCGCGTACGCAGTGGCGCGTATCCTGAAGCTGCCCTGGACTACTCTGGATATGAGCTCCATAAATGATCCGGAACAGCTCACCGGAAGCTCCCGCATCTATTCCAACGCGAAGCCGGGAATCATCATGGAAGCATTCTCTGTGGCAGGGGAATCCAGCCTCGTCTTTATCATCAATGAACTGGATAAAGCGTCCTCCGGAAAGGGAAACGGCAATCCGGCGGACGTCCTTCTGACGCTTCTGGACAACCTCGGTTTTACGGACAATTATATTGAATGCACGATTCCCACCGTGGGCGTGTATCCGATCGCCACCGCAAATGACAAGGATCAGATCAGCGCGCCGCTGATGTCGCGTTTCGCTGTCATTGATATTCCGGACTATACGGCCGAAGAAAAGAAGGTCATCTTCTCACAGTATGCATTGCCCAGGATCCTGAAACGCATGGGCCTTGATAAAAACGAATGTATCGTGACGGAGGACGGGCTGGATGCGGTCATCGCCAAATATGCGGACACCACCGGCATCCGCGATCTGGAGCAGGCTGCAGAGCATATGGCGGCCAACGCGCTTTACCAGATAGAGGTTGACCACGTTTCACACGTTATTTTTGACGCATCCAGGGTAAACGAATTGCTTTCGTAAAAAGTCAGAGGGCGCTGCATTTTGCAGCATCCTCATCATAATTACACGTTATGGTCTTCCTGCTATACAGATCCAGTCCTCGCCTTCCTTCGTATGGATCTCCACCGAAGCAAAGCCTGCCTGCAAAAACAGCTCCTCAAATTCCTCTTTCGTGGGATTGAACATCCGGTAACGCCGGATATTCTCTTTTGCTTTTTCTCCCAGATCATCCT
>CAMTFT010000130.1 GCA_947071365.1 uncultured bacterium
TCTACACCTATTAAGTCGTCGGCAGCGTCAGATGTGTATAAGAGACAGTCAGTGCTCTGAGTCACAAATATATCAGCCTCCTGGAAAATGGCCAGAAATACATGAGGATCATGAACAAATACCGTTGTGCGATCATGGAGGTGGAGACAAAGCTGAAGGTGCTCAATACGGAATTTTCTCTCCAGTATGACAGAAATCCCTTTGAATCCATCAAGAGCAGGCTGAAAAGCCCGGTCAGCATTATCGAGAAGCTGCAGAGGAAGGTTCCGGATCTGACGGAGGATACGATCGCTGAGAATATTGAAGAGCATCTGTTTGATGTGGCGGGGCTTCGCGTGGTCTGTGCGTTTCAGGAGGACATTTACTGGCTGGCAGACCTGCTCATACAGCAGGATGATATCCGGCTGATCAGGACGAAGGATTACATCAAAAATCCGAAGCCCAACGGTTATCGGAGTCTGCATTTGATTCTGGAGGTGCCGGTCTTCCTTGAAGAGGGCAAGACACCGGTAAAGGTCGAGGTACAGTTTCGGACGATTGCCATGGATTTTTGGGCCAGTGTTGACCATAAGCTGCGTTATAAGAAAGATCTGCCGAATGAGGCGGAGATCGTGGCAAAGCTGCGGCAGTGTGCCGATGTGATCGCGGGGCTGGACTGTGAGATGCAGGAGATCAGGAGCATGATCGAGGAAGACAGGGAAGTATAGGAAAGCTGAGGAGCTGCTGTTTACGCTGCCTTCACACATACAGGATGCAGGCCAGAAAGGGCTTTTACTATGATGCATTTTATGGTAAAATACCAGAATAAGGTATATTTGCCTCGGTGAAGGATTGGAGATAGATATGAATAAGAATGAGAAAGACAATAAGGCACAAATGAAATACAGTGGAAAACTGATGCGACACTGGTACTGGTGCGTTCTCATGATTCTTTTTCTGCTTGTCCTCACGGCTGTTGTTCTGTATGTTGATACGCTGGCTGGCTGTATTGTAGGAGGCTTTACCGTCATCCTGTTTTTGTCAGTGCTGCTGCTGGACATGCACTACAGGTCGCGGGTATTGATTGAGCTGATGGATTTTGCCCATAAGTTCAGCGGCGTTGAGAAAGAAATGCTGAAGGAATTCGTGATTCCGTATGCGATCGCACAGCCGGATGGGAAACTGCTCTGGATGAATGATATGCTGGCAGAGCTGGTGGGAAAGGCGCCGGACTATCACAAGAATATATCTACCGTATTCCCACAGATAAATTCCGCACATTTCCCTCTTGATTCGGAGGAGCGCAGCCTTGAGATCGAACATGCGCAGCGGAAATACAGAGTGGACATGAAAAAGGTTCCGTTGGATGATATGATTGAGGATCTGGATGGCGTGGAACAGACGGCAGGCGAATGCAGCGTGATCGCATTGCACTTTTTTGATATCACGGAGCTTTCCGCTTTTAAGAAGGAGAATTATGAGCAGAAGCCGGCAGTCGGCCTGCTTTATATGGACAATTATGACGAAGTGATGGACAGTGTGGAGGACGTGCGCCGCTCCATGCTGGAAGCGCTGGTAGACCGTAAAATCACGAAATACATTTCCTCTATCGGCGGCCTTATCAAGAAGATGGAAAAGGACAAATATCTTCTGGTGGTGAACCGAAAAGGACTTGAGACGATGGAGGAGGATCGTTTTTCTGTTCTGGAGGATGTAAAGACGGTCAACCTTGGAAATACCATCAATATGACGGTCAGTATCGGCATCGGTACGAATAATGGAGACTATGCGCAGAATTATGAGGCCGGACGGGGAGCCATGGAAATGGCGCTGGCTCGCGGCGGCGATCAGGCGGTAGTCAAAGAGCATGACAAGATGGCGTTTTTCGGCGGAAAGACGCAGCGTGCGGAAAGAAATACGCGGGTACGCGCCAGAGTAAAGGCACAGGCACTGCGGGAGCTGATCAATTCCAGAGAACGAGTTATTGTCATGGGACACAAGTTGACGGATATTGATTCTCTTGGGGCGGCTGTCGGCGTTTGCCGGGCGGCAAAGCAGGTGGGTAAGCCTGCGCATATCGTACTGGGGGACATCAACAGCGGTATCCGTCCGTGGATCAGCGTTCTGGAATCGATGGAGAATAATGGCGAGAAGCTTTTTCTTACCCACGAACAGGCTATTGAGATGACGAATTACAATACGGCGGTCGTCGTGGTGGACACGAACCGGCCAAGTATGACAGAGTGTGAGGAGCTTTTGTACCTGACAAAGACGATCGTTGTACTTGACCATCACCGTCAGAGTACGGAGAAGATCGAAAATGCATCGCTCTCCTATATTGAGCCGTCGGCTTCCTCTGCCTGTGAGATGATTTCTGAGATTCTCCAGTATTATGACGACAATATCCGGTTGAAGCCGGGGGAGGCTGATTGTATTTATGCCGGAATTATTGTGGATACGAACAATTTCGTAGCCAAGACCGGTATGCGGACCTTTGAGGCCGCGGCATTTTTGCGCCGTAACGGTGCGGACATGACGAGAGTCCGGAAGTCCTTCCGGAACGATATGGATACGTACAAGGCCAGAGCGGAGGCGGTACGTCATGCGGAAGCCTTTATGGGCTGCTATGCGATCAGTGCATGTCCAAGTGAAGGAATTGAAAATCCCACTGTAGTGGGAGCACAAGCTGCCAATGAGCTGCTGAACATTGTAGGCGTCAAGGCATCCTTTGTGCTGACGGAGTTTAACAACAAGGTATATATCAGCGCCCGTGCGATCGATGAGGTGAATGTACAGATCATCATGGAGCGTCTGGGCGGCGGCGGTCATATGAATATTGCCGGAGCGCAGCTCGACGGTGTGGATACCGAGGGAGCAAGGGTTAAGCTGAAAGAAGTATTGACACAGATGACGAAAGAAGGAGCGATTTAGTTATGAAGGTTATTTTATTGCAGGACGTAAAGTCTTTGGGAAAAAAGGGTGATGTGGTAGAGGTCAGCGAAGGCTACGCACGGAATATGTTGCTGAAAAAGGGCCTTGGCAAGGAAGCCACAGGGAAAAATATGAACGATCTGAAGCTTCAGAAGGCAAATGCTGAGAAGATCGCCAGAGAGGCACTGGAAGCTGCGCAGGCTCTCGGAAAAGAGCTGGAAGGAAAAGAAGTTAAAATCGCAGTTAAGACGGGTGAGGGCGGACGTGTATTCGGTTCCGTGTCCACAAAGGAGATCGCGGAGGAGATCAAGAAGCAGTTGGGCTATGATGTAGATAAGAAAAAGATCCAGATCGACAATCCGATCAAAACGCTCGGTGTGACAAACGTAGCGGTGAAGCTGCACGCAAAGGTGACATCAGAGGTGAAGGTACACGTAGTAGAGCTGTAGGATTGCAGAGGGAGGATTACTGTGGAGGAATCGTTACTCAAGCGGGTAATGCCGCACAGCATTGAAGCGGAGCAGTCGGTGATTGGCGCCATGATCATGGATCGGGACGCTGTTACCGTGGCGTCTGAGATGCTGAATGTGGAGGACTTTTATCAGAAACAGTATGGTGTTCTTTTTGAAGCCATGACGGAGCTTTACAGCGAAGGGAAGCCGATTGACCTGATCACACTGCAGAATCGCCTGAAGGAGAAGGATGTACCGCCGGAGATCAGCAGCCTCGAGTTTGTCCGGGATATGATCACAACAGTGCCGACCTCCGCAAATGTCCGGTATTATGCGGAAATCGTATCGGAAAAGGCGCTGCTTAGGAGACTGATCAAGGTCAATGAGGATATTGCTGCGGCCTGCTATGCCGGTAAGGAACGGGTCGAGGATATTATGGAGGATACCGAGAAAAACATTTTTAAGGTATTGCAAAGACGCACCAATGATGATTTCGTCCCTATCAAGGAAGTCGTGCTGAATGCACTGGATAAGATTGAGGCGGCCAGCCGTTCCAAAGGAAATGTGACCGGTATGGCGACCGGGTTTATTGACCTTGATTATAAGACATCAGGATTCCAGCCTTCCGACCTGATTTTGATTGCGGCGCGTCCGTCCATGGGTAAGACGGCATTTGTGCTGAACATAGCGGAATATATGGCATTCCGGAGCAATGAGACGGTAGCCATTTTCAGTCTCGAGATGTCGAAGGAGCAGCTTGTGAACCGTCTGTTCGCTCTGGAATCCCGGGTGGATTCTCAGATCCTGCGTACCGGAAACTTGAGTGACAGTGACTGGGCGAATCTGATAGAGGCGGCGGGCACGATCGGCCGCTCCAACCTGATCATTGACGATACGCCGGGTATTTCTGTTTCGGAGCTGCGCAGCAAATGCAGAAAATATAAGCTGGAGCACAATCTGGGCATTATTATGATCGACTACCTGCAGTTGATGCAGGGAAGCAGGCGTTCAGAGTCGAGGCAGCAGGAGATTTCGGATATCTCCCGTTCGCTGAAAGAGATTGCCAGGGAGCTTCAGGTTCCGGTGGTGGCGCTGTCCCAGTTGTCACGAGCCGTAGAGCAGCGCCCGGATCACCGGCCGATGCTTTCGGATCTTCGAGAGTCCGGGGCCATTGAGCAGGATGCCGACGTTGTTATGTTCCTCTACCGTGATGATTACTACAATCACGATACAGAAAAAAAGGATGTGGCGGAGGTAATCATTGCCAAGCAGAGAAACGGCCCGATCGGGACGGTGGAGCTGGCATGGCTGCCACGCTTCACGAAATTTGCAAATATGAAGAAGTGAGAATAAGGAATTTTTAGAAGGTTCCCCGCATATATTTGTAATAGAGCACAAATGCACAGAAAGGGCCGCCCTCATGGCCGCCTTTTAGTCAGAAGCTGCTGCAGAAAAATGGTCTTGATGCAGATAAGGGGAGAAGTTATATGGAAGAAACGACATATTCTGTTTCAGAAGCAGTGCGGCTCATCGGTGTAGAGTCGCACGTTTTGCGTTATTGGGAGGAAGAACTGAAGATTCCGATTGGGCGGACAAGTTTGGGACACCGCATTTACAGTCAGAAGGATATTGAAATATTCACTCAGGTCAGACAGTGGAAGCAAAAAGGACTGCAACTTAAGGCGATCCGCCTGCTTCTTGACAAAGCGGACACAGACGGGATGGGGAAAGAGTTTGATGAGCAGATCCGGTCAATTGCGTATGGGACAGAGAGCGAAGAAAGAGAAGTGCGGGGCACAGAGAAGGTGGCAGACAGGGAAGAGTTATCAGACAGAGGAGCCTCGCCGTATACGGAGACAGAGCGGGGGAAAGAGGAGCCATCGGATACGGATAGAACGGCAAACCGGGACGGGGCGTCGGTTGAACATGACGAGGATAGCTATGATGAGTCTGACTATGAAATTATCCCTGCCAGAACCCCGGAGGGCAACCTGGAAAAGGTTGTGCTGATTCTGAAGCAGATGATGGAGGAGGTCGTGGCCGAGCAGAATAAAAAGCTGGAGCGTGAGATTGCAGAGCAGCTTCGGGAGGAGCTGGAGTCCTTATATCTCCAGTATATTCAGGCGCTCCGTGAGGCTTCGGCGGCGAAGGAGCAGGAGCGGCAGAAGGGTATTCTGAGACAGATCATAAAAAAATGGTTTCCCGGCGGAAAATAAGACAAGCTTATTTCGCGTTTTCATAATCTACAGAAAAAGAGGACTGCCAATCGTATAAACTGGTAGTCCTCTTTATCATCTTAACAGGATAACAGATCCTGTATATCTGCGAATTATTCAGCAGAGATAGCGCCTGTCGGACAAGCAGCTTCACATGTACCGCACTCGAGACATGCATCAGCATCGATTACGTACTTTCCATCGCCTTCAGAGATAGCGTCTGCCGGGCACTCGCTTGCACATGTACCGCAAGCTACACATCTGTCTCTTATACACATCTCCGAGCCCACGAGACGGAGCTACAT
>CAMTFT010000131.1 GCA_947071365.1 uncultured bacterium
CACCCCGACGGGGAACTGGCATATCCACCTGGTAATCAATGACCTTCCGGACGCGAACGTGATCGCAATCATGAAAAAGGCATGGCCGTACGGAAAAGTAAAAGACCCGCAGCAGCTATATGAGAAAGGCGAACTGCACGATCTGGCTGACTACATCACCAAGGATGAAAAGACAAAAAAGGAATATGTCAACAATCCGGAGACCCTTGACCATAAAGTGACGGAAGCAAGCTATTCTACATCCCGGAACATGCCGCTACCGGAGCCAAAGGTAGACATATTAAAACGATGGCCCAAAGAGCCGCGTGTGAAGGAAGGATTTTATATTGACAAAGAGTCCCTGTTCGAAGGGATCAACCGGTATACCGGACATATGTACCGGCATTACACGATGATAAGAACGGTGAGGAGGTGTTGAAATGCAGACAGTACATATCTACGTAGAAACAGACAGCACATCCCCACGCAGTGCGGCCCGCATGACAGGTTATGTGCTGGAATATAAAAAGCAGTCCGGAGAGACAAAAACAATCGAAGGCTTTAGTAAAAAAATGGGGACTTACCACAGGGCGATCCTCCTTGCCATGGAGGATGCGTTGAAACGGATGATACGGCCCTGTGAGCTGCACATCCATACACAGGACGAATATGTCCTTAACTCGATTGACAAATACCTACATATCTGGGCCGCAAACGGGTATCGGAACAAAAAAGGCGATCTGGTCAAAAATCATTTTGAATGGGGCAGGATCTGGGAGCTGCTACAGGGACATCTGATCGTGATAGAAGCAGGGATGCACAGCCGGTATTCCGATATGGTTACTCAGATGCGCGAAAAAACGCGGGAGATTCAGTGAGTACCTGAATAAAACGCGGTTTCAGAAGGGAGGAAAAATGATAGATAAAGTTGCAAAAAGCGTAGCAGAAATAGACCTCAGCAAATTGACGTATCCGGTAATTTACATATACCAAAGCAGCGGGGAATATCCGGGCTGCTATGTAGCGAGGCTATTTGACGTGGACAAGCCGACAAATGTGGTTTTGGTAAATGAGTGCTTAGATGCGTTACAGCAGGACATAGAGAAAAACACAGATATGCTTTTTATGCCAGACAATTACAGGGAATTTATTGGCGAATGGATATAGGAGGATGACATGAACAAAGTAATTTTGATGGGAAGGCTCACCCGGGAGCCGGAGGTACGTTATTCTGCGGGTGATAACTCTACGGAAATCGCAAGGTACACGCTGGCAGTAGACCGCAGATTCCGCCGCGAGGGCGAACAGACCGCAGACTTTATCAGCTGCGTAGCCTTTGGCAGGGCTGCGGAGTTTGCGGAGAAATACCTACAGAGGGGCATAAAGATCGTAGTGACTGGACGTATCCAGACCGGCAGCTACACGAACCGGGATGGACAGAAGATATACACGACGGATGTGATCGTGGAAGACCAGGAATTTGCCGAGAGCAAATCAGCGAACGAATTAAGAGGAAGCAGGGAAAACAACACACGGCAGCAGGCAACGACCGGATCAGATGGATTCATGAACATTCCGGAGGGAATCGATGAAGAGCTGCCGTTCTCGTAAGGAGGAATACGATGTTTTTAAAGACAGCAGGATTTAAAAAATTAATCAAGGAAGCTTACAAAGGCAGCGGCCTGCGAATTGGCAATACAGGGGGGACAATTTATCTGTCGGGAGGTTACTGGATAATAGAGATAAAGAACGGCCAGATCCCAAAACAGAAATTGGCTGCCATTATCGAACTGATCGGAGAGATACCGGAGGTCGGGATTGCTTTTGCTGCAACAAAGGACGGACAGCAATTTGAGCTACAACAAAATGACCTGTACAACGCAATCGAAAATGCCTGGAAAGCCTGGAACAATGGATATGACATGGAAGTGACAAAGGCCATAATAGAAAATAAACACGGGACAAAAGAGAGGGTACTGCAGCATAAGGAAACAGGAACCATCTGCCTTATTAACGAAAAATTCATTGAGATGATCGACAACAAAGAGATAGATGAACGGAGCGGCCACACAGAAGCAGATGGGCCGGTATGCGGCAGGCTTCCGGGGGTATTCTGGATGAATAACGCCATGGCCCTGCATGTGCTGCCGATGCAGGACGATGAATCAATAAAGCTGGTCAGACACTTGGAAGGAATAGAGATCAATGCAAAATCAGATGAAATTTCCGAAGGCGAAAACAAAGAAGAAACGTAAGACCCACAAAAAGAGTATCCTACACCCAAAAGACGGGACATGCTACCTTTGCATACGGCTGCACAATGATTACCGCTATCACAGTGTCCTCCACGAGCATCACATTTTCGGAGGGCCAAACCGGTCGGCCTCAGAAGCAGAGGGACTGAAAGCCTACCTCTGCCCTGCACATCATGAATTCGGCCCGGAGGCAGTACATAACAACATCAGCAATATGCGCCTGTTGCAGCAGGATGCTCAGAAAGCCTATGAAAAGACGCATACCCGTCAGGAATTTATGGATCTGATCGGCTGGAACTATCTGGATGAAGAGAAAGGAGCAGAACAGGATGTTTGAGAAATTCGGGGAATTTAATTCCTACAATGAGATCAACGAGCTGGCGGAAAACCTGTTTAACGAAGGCGACATAGAAAGCATCCGTACGCTGGCAGAAGAGAACGGGTTGCCGGGCGAGGCTGTTGATCTATACATAAATGGGGAGTTGCCGGTGCTGTGCGACCCGATGGCCGCTGCACTGGGAAAACTGGAAGTGGAAGCGGCTGCACTGAAACCGAAAGAGATCATGTCAGACTGGCTGGAATACATTAAAGGCCAGTGTATGGAGAATGAAATCCTGGCTTTTCAGGCCCGGAAAAAAGGAAAGAGCTTAAAAGGCTGCATTGCGGCCCTGTTATCCTGGTCATTCAAGAACCAACAGGCAGTGGACAAAGACATCATAAAGGAAGCAGGCGTGTCAGCCGGTAAGGTCACTCTGGGGATTCCAGGCATGGCAAGGGCAAAGAAGATTATCACAGACTATTACATGCGAGGCACGAAATGATGAAACGGACAAAATTATTGAAAAGCGCACCTTGCGCGGCCCCACAGAAAAGCAGTGAGCAAGATGTTATAGCAGTAAGCCAGATCGTTGAGGCGGATGGAGAAAGTGCTTTGGAGATCAGCCTGTTTTATATGGGCGAGCTCAGAGGCCGGTATTTTGCAGATGAGGACAATCACAATGCATGGGTGGATGGAAAGTGGTACACCTGCAGATTGAAGAACGTAGCCAGGCTGTGCAAAGATATGTCTCCCCTGAAAAATGATTATTACTACCTGGGGGATGAAGTGAAATGGAATTCTAACGAGGACAAAGAAAGGGCGCGGGATTTTCTGGACACATGGAGCCTGGACAGCTATGAGGAGAACCTGAACGGAAAGAAACGGCAGCAGGCAGCCCAGCGAAAAATTGAAAGAATTGGGCGACAGATGGCAGATATACCGTGTGTGCCGGATGAGGCAGAGGAATGGCTGGAGCAGACAATCTTCCCGGGCCATATCCTGTTTATCAAGAAAGGAAAAAAACGGACTACATATAGCTGTACCGCTTGCGGATGTAGCGGCTGGAAAAAGAAAGGGTGGAAACACGGAGAAAAGACGGTGTGTCCGAAGTGCGGCCAGCCTGTGACGGTAAACAGCCGGCAGCAGGAAAAGACCAGAAAAGCCCCGGTTGTGATATTGCAGCAATATGGCCAGAAATGGGTGGAACGTCAATTCAGTGCAGTCTGCAAATGGACAGCGGAGGAGAAAACCATCCAGTTGTTTGAACAGTGTAGGGCCATCATCCCAAAAGGGGAGTGTTGGGGCAAGGTATGGTATGGGCTCCTGCCGGAGGCAGATGAGTTTGAACAGGATTTCTGGGACAAGAACCCGCTAAATAAACGTTTTCTGTCATCGTACCTCTATCCGGGCAACCTGCAGGAAGTATTGAAGTATGGAGACCTGGAGCGGAGCGGTATGGACACCCTGGCAAACAAGGGGGAGAAATTCAATGTAAATAAGTTTATAACCACATTCCGCAAGAGACCTTATATGGAATATCTGGCAAAAGCAGGTTTAAGCCGCCTGGTGGCGGATATAGTAGACATCTATGGATGGTGGGGGAATCCGGGCACAATCCGCACTCACGAGCAGAGCCTGCCGGAAGTACTGCAGCTGGATGGAAACAGAGTGAACCGGATGAAACAGATAAACGGAGGACTCTGCGCGCTGGAGTGGCTGCAATATGAGGAGGCTATGGCAATTAAAATCTCTCAGGAATCACTGGAGTATTTGCAGAGCAAAAAAGTGTCAGTGTCTGACTGCAAGGATATCCTGATAGAGCTGAAGAGCGTCAACAGGATGGTCAACTACATGAAAAAACAGCATACAGCACCAAACAAGCTGACAATAACCTGGAGGGATTATCTCCGCATGGCAAAGGATGAGGGAATGGACACCTCAGATGATATCGTGAGATTCCCCAAAGACCTCAGAGCACGCCATAACTATCTGGTGGAATTGGGAAATAAACGGAAAGAAGCGGAACGCTTGAAAGGATACGCAAAACTGGATAAACAGATCCGGGAAAGGCTGCCAGAGGCAGCGCGGTATTTCTGGGAGAATGATGAGTACATGATTGTTCCGGCAGGAACCTGTGAGGAGCTGATGACGGAGGGCCGCACCCTCCATCATTGTGTAGGCAAAGATGACCACTACATGAAAAAAATGGCAGCAGGCACCAGCTGGATCCTTTTTCTCCGGAAAAAAGAGGATCCGGGAAAAGCCTACTATACAGTGGAGATTGACATGAAAGATGACCGGGTCATGCAGTATTACTCGGAGTTTGACCGGCAGCCCGATAGAGAAATCATCAGAAAGGTACTGGATAAATTCAAACGAAGTATAAAACGCGGACGGCAGCAGGCACGTATTCAGGCACCTGTGGCAGCCATAGCGTAAGGAGGATAAATGGTAGAGGATTACCAGATACAGATACGGACAGGCCGGGCAGAGGGAACCGGACACTATGAAATTACAAGGCGGGGAACCAGGAAGGAAATCACAAAATTTGTGGAGAGATACCAGACACCGGCAGGCACTTTTCTGCCGGATGACTGGAAGAAAAAGGCCCGGGAGGCTATTGAAACGGAGGGAGAAAAGGAACTCCTGGAAAGTATAAAAGAATACTGCAGAGCACATTGCGCATGGCTGCATAAAGAAAAAGAGATTGAGGAGCATGCTATAAACTGCCTGTGTAGCCGGGCGTATAGGCATTGGGAAGATTTTGAAAGCACAGAAACAATTATATGGATGTGAGGAGGTAAAAGATGGAATATGTGCAGATGACACTGGGTGACTGGGCGCAGATGAAACAGAAGTTAAAGCAGGAGCTCCTCGGTGTAAAGCAGAGCTTTGTGCGGATCGGCTACGCACTGCGGACGATTGATGACCAGAAGCTTTACGAACGGGACGGATATAAGAGCATTGCAGAATTTGCCAAAGCAGAGTATGGGCTGGAGGCGTCCACTGTGAGCCGTTTCATATCAATTAACAAAGAATATTCTATTGACGGATATTCCGAGCACCTCCGGCCGGAGTATATGGATCTGAGCCGCAGCCAGCTGGAAGAGATGCTGAAGCTGCCGGAAGCTGACCGGGTGATGGTGCAGCCCGAGACGCCGCGGGAGGATATCAGGGAACTGAAACGCTTTAACAGGGAGGCGCCGGAGGCTGGCGTAGCGGATGACCTTCTGCAACTGGTCGGGAATTTTTTGAGTGATAACCAGGAGCTGTCTCTTATACACATCTCCGAGCCCACGAGACGGAGCTACATCT
>CAMTFT010000132.1 GCA_947071365.1 uncultured bacterium
GAGATGTAGCTCCGTCTCGTGGGCTCGGAGATGTGTATAAGAGACAGTATCTCTGCTGACCACCTTTCCCTTATTTTCCAGCAGCGACTGCAGGATCCGGTAATCATTTTTCGTCAGTTCGATCCGCTCACCACGGTACGTCATGCTGGCATCCGCCAGATTCAAAATAGCGCCGCGGTGCTCCAGCGTATCTGAAGCATTGCCAAAATCATACGTCCGCCGCAGGATTGCCTGCAGCTTCGCCATCAGCACATTCAGATCAAAAGGTTTTGCGATAAAATCGTCACCGCCCATATTCATCGCCATTACGATATTCATATTGTCCGATGCTGACGAGATAAAAATGATCGGAACCTTTGATATTTTCCGTATCTCGCTGCACCAATGATATCCCCCATAAAACGGCAGTATAATATCCAGCAGTACAAGGTGCGGTTCAAATTCCGAAAATTCCCCAAGGATATTCTGAAAATCCGAGGCACACCGCACCTCCATGCCCCACATCGTAATCTGTTTCTGCATCGCATGGGCGATGCCCATATCATCCTCCACGATCAAGATCCGATACATGAAAATTCCTCCTTTATCCATGGCGCACAGGTTCAGAAATATCTCAGAGTGGACACCCCTACAGGTCCTTCTCTGAGATATTTCTGAACCTGTGCCGCCAATATTCAAATAGCATTTTGTCAAATTCTATGTCTCTTAGTCCAGATCGACGTCATCCATCAGAGACTCTGCCACAGTCCCGTATCCGAAGAGCCGGCAGACCATCTTTATTCCCTCTGCGATCTCCTTTCTGGAAAAGTCATGCGCTTCCAGAAAATCACTGTCCTTTTCATTCAGATACGCATAAAAGCAGAGCGCCAGCTCCAGATCCCTGCGTTCATACACATTCAGCTCATTCATCAACTGGTTTTCCGCCTCATTGATGCATCCCTTATCGACCAGGGCTGTCAGATTTTCATACCGCCCGGTGTACTTCTTTTCCTCAAAAATGGGGCCGTCCCGCTTTTCAATATCAATATGGAAGATCATGCGGATCAGCGTGCGGATGATCTCATAGATCAGCCTCATAATATAATCCTTTTCAATCATGCTCATAATACTGTTCCTCCTTACTCACCTATGTTTGCGCCGTCCGGTTTGATAACCCGGAGAAGGACCTGTAGGGGTGTCCACTCCGGGTTATCAAACCGGACAGCGCAAACACAGATGGTATATCCAGCCCTGATTGTACCCCGAATTTTCAAAAACCGCAACCCGCTCCTTATATCCATACCTTTTCCCCGACAATAATCCCCATTCCACTTGACGCATATTTTCCATCACGGTATACTGTTTATGGTTGATAGATATATCTTCCCTGAAAGGAGAAACTTATATGAGATATGACGTTATTATTGTAGGCGCCGGCCCCGGCGGCATTTTTTCCGCATACGAGCTGGTTCAGAAAAGCCCGCACCTGAAAATCGCTGTTTTCGAAGCTGGATACCCGCTGGAAAAAAGGCGCTGTCCCATCGACGGCAAAAAGGTAAAGAGCTGTATCAAATGCAAGACGTGTGCTATCATGAGCGGATTCGGCGGAGCAGGAGCTTTTTCGGACGGCAAATACAATATCACAAATGATTTCGGCGGCACATTGTATGAGCACATTGGCCGCTCGCAGTCCACAGAACTGATGAAATACGTGGATGAGATCAACATCACCCACGGCGGCGAGGGCACACGCATGTTTTCCACCGCAGGCACCCAGTTCAAAAAGCTCTGTCTGCAGAACAAGCTGAAGCTTCTTGACGCTTCCGTGCGCCATCTCGGCACCGACATCAATTACATAGTTCTCGAAAATCTTTACGCAGAATTAAAGGAAAGGGTCGATTTTTATTTCCAGACACCGGTAGAGCGTATCGAGATCCTTCCCGACGGTTACCGCGTCTGCTACATGGAAAAGGAAGGAGCCTCCCAGATCGAGCAGTCCGCGGACTGCAGCAAGTGTATCGTGTCCGTGGGCCGCAGCGGCAGCAAATGGATGGAGAATATCTGCCGTGAGCTGGATATCCCGACCAAGTCAAACCGCGTGGACATCGGTGTCCGGGTAGAACTTCCCGCTGTTATCTTCTCTCACCTGACGGATGAGCTTTATGAGAGCAAGATCGTCTACCGCACCGAAAAATTCGAAGACAATGTCCGTACCTTCTGTATGAATCCCAACGGCATCGTCGTAAATGAAAATACGAACGGCATCGTTACTGTTAACGGCCACAGCTATGAAGGTGCGGAAAAGCAGACGGAAAACACGAACTTTGCGCTTCTGGTGGCGAAGCATTTTTCAGAGCCCTTCAAGGACAGCAACGGCTACGGTGAGAGCATCGCCCGTCTTTCGAACATGCTGGGAGGCGGCGTCATCGTTCAGCGTTTCGGTGATCTGGTCCGCGGCCGCCGAAGCAATGCAAAACGAATCGAAGAAGGACTGGTAACTCCTACCCTGAACGCAACGCCTGGCGATCTGAGTCTCGTCCTGCCCAAGCGTATCCTGGACGGCATCATCGAAATGATCTATGCCCTGGACAAGATCGCTCCGGGTACTGCCAACGACGATACGCTGCTGTACGGCGTAGAGGTCAAATTCTACAACATGGAAGTGGACATTGACGAAAATCTTGAGACGAAATACAAGGGTCTGTACATCATCGGAGACGGAAGCGGCGTGACCCATTCGCTTTCCCACGCTTCTGCCAGCGGTGTATTCGTCGCGCGCCGTATCGCCGAAGAAAGCGATGCCATCTAATTTTTTGATACGGATTATCGAAATTTTACGAATATTGCTCCTCGCTTCTTGACTTCTAAGCGTTAAAGCGCTATAATACGAGAGTCGGTTCCGTGTGGCACTAACACGGGCCTGTAGAACGAACATATTATTGAGGAGGATAACAAAATGAAAAAACAGGTTTTAGCTATTGCTCTTTCTGCAGCTATGGCAGGAAGTATCGCAGGCATGAGCGTTTCCGCAGAAGAACAGACGTACAACGTTGGTATCTGCCAGCTTGTACAGCATGATGCACTTGACGCTGCTACACAGGGCTTCAAGGATGCCCTGACAGAGGCACTCGGCGATGCCGTTACTTTTGACGAGCAGAATGCACAGGGCGATTCCAACACATGCTCCACCATCATCAACAGCTTCGTATCCAACGGCGTTGACCTGATCCTTGCAAACGCAACACCGGCGCTTCAGGCTGCTCAGGCAGGCACCAGCGAGATCCCGATCCTTGGAACTTCCGTTACAGAGTACGGCGTAGCTCTTGAGATCGAAGACTTTGACGGTACGGTAGGCGGCAATATCTCCGGTACATCCGACCTTGCTCCGCTGGATCAGCAGGCTGCTATGCTCAATGAGCTGTTCCCGGATGCAAAGAACGTTGGTCTTCTGTACTGCTCCGCTGAAGCAAATTCACAGTATCAGGTAGACACCGTAAAGGCTGCTCTGGAAGAGCTGGGATACACCTGCGAATACTACGCATTCTCAGACTCCAACGACCTTTCCGCAGTCGTTACGACAGCTTCCACCGAGTCTGACGTTATTTACGTACCGACTGACAACACGGCAGCATCCAACACAGAGATCATCAACAACATCTGCCAGCCGGCAGGCGTTCCGCTCATCACCGGTGAGGAAGGCATCTGCGCAGGCTGCGGCGTTGCTACACTTTCCATCAGCTACTATGACATCGGTGTTGCTACAGGTAAGATGGCTGCAAAGATCCTTGCTGAAGGCGCTGACATCTCCACAATGCCAATCGAATACGCACCGGAGTTCACAAAGAAGTACAACGCAGAGCTCTGCGAAGCACTCGGCATTACTGTTCCGGAAGATTACGTAGCAATCGAAACTGCTGAATAAAAACAGTCCAAAATATAATAAAGACTAATCTTACATGGACAGCGGGAAAGGATTCTCCTCTCTCGCTGTTCCTTTTAAGCCAGGGCGATATATTTTTTCATCGCCTGACAAAGCAGGAGGAATACAAATGGATATCATGAACCTCATAAACGCGTTGCCGGGAGCTGCAGCTCAGGGCCTCATCTGGGGAATTATGGCAATCGGCGTTTATCTGACGTACCGTATTCTGGACGTTGCGGATCTTACCGTTGACGGAACCATGTGTACGGGAGGCGCCGTATGCATCATGATGATGCTGAACGGCTGCAATGTCTGGGTGGCTATGCTGGCTGCCACAGGAGCCGGAATGCTTGCCGGACTGGTAACAGGCATTTTTCACACATTTATGGGAATTCCGGCTATTCTTGCCGGCATCCTCACCCAGTTATCCCTTTATTCAGTCAATCTGAAGATCATGGGAAAAGCAAACCAGGCGATCAATGTAGACAAATACAATCTCCTGGTTTCTCTTCGTTATATTAAAAATGTTCCCATCTGGCAGAACACCATCCTCATTGTCGCGATCGCCATTATTATTCTGATCGCGCTTCTCTACTGGTTCTTCGGAACGGAGCTTGGCTGTTCTCTGCGTGCCACGGGCTGCAACCCGAATATGTCCCGGGCACAGGGTATCAACACGGATTTCGGCAAGGTACTTGGCCTGATGATCTCCAACGGCCTTGTAGCTCTTTCCAGCGCCATGCTGGCACAGTATCAGGGCTTCGCAGATGTCAACATGGGCCGCGGTGCCATCGTTATCGGCCTTGCTGCCGTTATCATCGGTGAGGCGATCTTCGGTAAGATCTTCCGCAATTTTGCATTGTCGCTGCTCAGCGTTGTCCTCGGTTCGATCCTGTACTATCTCGTACTTCAGACCGTTATCTGGAGAGGCATCGATACAGACCTTTTGAAGCTGCTGACCGCAGTTGTCGTTGCCGTCTTCCTTGCGTTCCCGTACTGGAAAGGCAAATATTTTTCAAAACCGGTAAAGAAGGGAGGAAATACGAATGCTTGAATTAAAAAACCTCTATAAAACCTTCAATCCCGGAACGATCAACGAAAAGACCGCGCTGAACGGCCTGTCACTGAGCCTGAAGGACGGCGATTTTGTCACCGTCATCGGCGGAAACGGTGCCGGCAAATCCACGATGCTCAATGCCGTGGCCGGCACATGGTTTGTTGACGAAGGCCAGATCATCATTGATGGCACAGATGTCACAAAGCTGCCGGAATACAAGCGCGCCGCTTATCTTGGCCGTGTATTCCAGGATCCCATGACCGGTACTGCCGCCACCATGGAGATTCAGGAAAATCTCGCTCTGGCGAAACGCCGCGGCAAACCGAGGCTGCTCCGTCCCGGTATCACAAAGGCAGAACGCGCAGAATACCGTGAGCTCCTGAAAATACTGGGCCTTGGCCTTGAGGACCGTCTCACCTCCAAAGTCGGGCTTCTCTCCGGCGGCCAGCGTCAGGCGCTGACCCTTCTGATGGCAACACTGCAAAAGCCAAAGCTTCTGCTTCTAGATGAGCACACCGCCGCCCTCGACCCGAAGACGGCTGCCAAGGTGCTGGAGATCACCGATACCATCGTCAACCGTGACCATCTGACCACCCTGATGATCACCCACAATATGAAAGACGCCATCCGCCACGGCAACCGCCTGATCATGATGATGGACGGAAAGATCATCCTTGATATTGAAGGTGAGGAGAAAAAGAAACTGACTGTGCGTGACCTTCTGGATCAGTTTGAGCGTGCCAGCGGGGAACAGTTTGCGAATGATGCGGCGTTGCTGGGATAGAAAACCAGAAAATCAATTTTCAAGCTTGGATTCCCGGCATGTTATGAATGCTATAAAAATAGAAATACCTCAGAGTCTGTCTCTTATACACATC
>CAMTFT010000133.1 GCA_947071365.1 uncultured bacterium
TGTAGCTCCGTCTCGTGGGCTCGGAGATGTGTATAAGAGACAGGTATATGGAATAGAGAGCAGGATCATTTCGGTGGAGGCGGATGTATCGGATGGTCTTCCGCAGTTTACGATGGTGGGATATCTGACCTCCGCGGTTCGTGAAGCGCAGGACAGAGTCAGGACCGCGATCAAAAATTCCGGGTACAAGCTTATGCCGAAGAAAATAACGGTAAATCTGTCCCCCGCTGATATAAGAAAATCCGGTTCTGGGTTTGATTTGCCGATTGCGGTGGCGGTTATGGCCGCCTATGGGTATATTCCGGACGATTTGCTGAAGGGCGTTTTTCTGGCCGGAGAATTAAGTCTGGACGGAAGCATACGGGGGATCCGGGGAATTCTGGGAATGATTATGGAGGCGAGAAACGCCGGCTGCCAAAGCTGCATCATCCCGCAGGAAAACGTGCAGGAAGGAGCAGTGATACAGGGAATCAAGGTGTGCGGCGCTGCGCATCTGAAAGAGGTGATACGACACTTTGGCTCACCTCAAAAACTGGCTCCCGTCTCTATTAATATAGAAGAAAAACTTTCAAAACCGCCGGAATTCCGGGTGCCGGATTTTGCGGATATTAAGGGACAGCACATTGTGAAACGGGCTGCTGAGATCGCAGCGGCGGGCATGCACAACCTGCTCATCAGCGGCCCGCCCGGTGCCGGGAAGAGCATGATCGCAGGCAGGATTCCCGGTATTTTGCCACCCATGGAGTTTGAGGAGACTTTGGAGGTCTCGAAGATATACAGCATTTCCGGTGAGCTTCCCAAATCCGGGATTCTTATGGAGCGGCCGTTTCGGATGCCGCATCACACGGTGTCCGCGGTGGCATTGGCAGGCGGCGGAAAGATACCGAGGCCGGGAGAGATCAGCCTGGCACACCGCGGTGTGCTGTATCTCGACGAGCTTCCGGAGTTTCAGAAGGAAACGCTGGAAGTGCTCAGGCAGCCGCTGGAGGAAGGAGAGGTCAGGATATCAAGAAGCAGCGGGCAGTTTGTGTTCCCGGCGGATTTTATGCTGGTGGCTTCCCGCAATCCGTGTAAATGCGGCTATTATCCTGACAGAACAAGATGCCACTGCAGCGAGCAGGAGGTCAGGAGGTATCTGCACAGAATAAGCAGGCCCCTTTTGGATCGGATCGATCTGCACGCGGAGGCGAAGCAGATGCAGTATGAGGAACTGACTGATACTGCGCCGGAGGAATCGACAGAAACGATACGGCAGCGGGTTCTCCAGGCACAGAAACGGCAGGCGGAGCGGTATAGAGGCAGCCGTTTCCGGTTCAACTCAGAGCTGACGTCATCAGCGCTTGAGACGTATTGTGTTACGGAGCCATCGGCGAAGGAACGGCTGAAATATATTTATGAGCAGAAGCGTATGACGGCCAGATCGTACCACAAGCTGATCAAAGTGGCGAGGACGATCGCTGACCTGGAGGGGTGTGAGACGATAGAGGCGCGCCATGTCGGAGAGGCGGTGGTTTACAGGCCGGCAGAACTGCTGCAGTGAGGAAAGGCAGACAGTTGTACAGTCTGTGTATGTCTGCAGGAAGGAATCATTTCAGCAGATATGATTGCCGGGAAATCATTGCACTGAGAATAGATATAAAAAGAAAGGGGCGGTTTCGATAGAGAAATACTGGGAGTGGCTGTGCAGCATACCGGGGCTGTACCGGATGCAGCAGGAGATATTGCTGCGCTTTTTTGAGAACCCCAAAGCGATATGCCAGGCATCACGGCAGGAATTCGATTATCTGAAGGAAAAGGGATGCGGGTGGATCGATAAGGTGTATCGGGCACAGGAGGAGCAGCCGGAAAAAATAATGCATAGGAACCGGGCGAAGGGAATACAATTTATCAGCCATGAGCATACTATGTATCCGAAAAGGCTTCAGAATCTGGCGGACAGACCGTATGGACTGTTTTACAGAGGCGGGCTTCCGGAGGAAGACAGAAAGTCGGTGGCTGTGGTGGGAGCCAGGATGTGTACGAGACGGGGCAAGGAGTGGGCGGAGCAGATCGCGGCAGGAGTAGCGCAGGCAGGCGGACAGGTCATCAGCGGTGCAGCTTACGGGATCGACGGCGCTGCCCAGTGGGCATCCTTGTCTCAGGGCGGGATGAGTTTTGGCGTTCTGGGGTGCGGGGCGGACAGATATTATCCAGCCAGCCATAGTACGCTTTTGGAGCGGCTTGCGCAGGAGGGAGGCGTCCTCTCGGAATTTCCTCCCGGGACAGCACCTCTTCGGCCGCATTTCCCGATGAGGAACCGTATTATCAGTGGTCTGGCGGATGTCGTTGTCGTAATAGAGGCGCGTCAGAAAAGCGGTTCTTTGATCACGGCGGAATTTGCGGCTGAGCAGGGACGCAGCGTGATGGCAGTCCCGGGGAGACCGGAGGATGAGCTGAGCAGGGGCTGCAATGAACTGATATCCCAGGGAGCGGGCATAATTTTATCGGCGGAAGCCTTTGTATCATCAGTTTTTCCGGGCTATACCCCATCCAAAAAACAGCAAGCCGAAGATTTGGCACTTGTGCCTGCTGAAAAATTAGTGTATAGTAGTCTCGGTTTGCATTCAAAAAGCCTGTGGGAGCTGGAAGAGAGTACGGTCCTCACCCTGGCAGAACTGAGTGAAAGCCTGTTGTCACTGGAGATGAAAGGATTGATTAGCGAGACAGAGCGCAATTGCTATGTGCGCAGGAAATAAATGATACTGCATTTTGGAGGTAGCTGTTATGCCGAAATATCTGGTGATCGTGGAATCACCTGCAAAAGTAAAGACAATAAAAAAGTTTTTGGGTTCAAATTATGAGGTTCTTGCTTCAAACGGGCACGTTCGGGATCTCCCGAAAAGTCAGATGGGTATTGACGTGGAACATGGATATGAGCCGAAATATATCACGATACGGGGGAAAGGAGATATCCTTGCATCTCTGCGCAAGGCAGAGAAAAAGGCGGATAAGGTCTATCTCGCAACGGACCCTGACCGGGAGGGAGAGGCCATTTCGTGGCACTTGGCGGAGGCTTTGAAGCTGGATCCAAAGAAGCAAAAGCGTATTACCTTCAATGAGATCACAAAAAGCGCCGTCAAGGAATCCCTGAAACACGCCCGGGGAATCGACATGGATCTGGTGGATGCGCAGCAGACGAGACGTATTCTGGACCGTATGGTGGGATACAGGATCAGTCCGCTGCTCTGGCAGAAGGTGAAGCGCGGCCTCAGTGCAGGAAGGGTGCAGTCCGTTGCGCTTCGGATCATCGGAGACCGGGAGGATGAGATCAACGCGTTCATTCCGGAGGAATACTGGAGCTTTGATGTGCAGCTTATGGCACCGGGAGAGAAAAAGCCTCTTCTTGCAAAATTCTACGGAAAAGAGAAGAAGATGACGATCTCATCCAAAGCGCAGATGGATTCGATCCTTGAGGAAATAAAGGGTGCGGAATTCGTTGTGGAGGAGGTACGGAAGGGAGAGCGCACAAAGAAAGCGCCGCTTCCGTTTACCACGAGTACGCTTCAGCAGGAGGCTGCCAATGCCCTGAACTTTTCCACCCAGAAAACAATGCGTCTTGCTCAGCAACTGTATGAGGGTGTAGAGCTGAAGGGAAGCGGAACGACAGCTCTTATCACGTATCTCCGTACGGATTCCACCCGTATTTCAGATGAGGCGGACAAGGCAGCAAGAAGCTATATCGCGCAGCAGTACGGAGAAGAATTTGTGGCGGATGGCAGCTCACAGCCGAAATCAGATAAAAAAATTCAGGATGCCCATGAGGCGATCCGTCCGACGGATATTACGAGAACACCTTTCAGTGTGAAGGATTCGCTGAGCCGGGATCTGTTCCGGCTGTATCAGTTGATATGGAAGCGTTTTACAGCCAGCAGGATGACACCGGCCCGGTATGAGACAACATCTGTTCAGATAGGGGCGGCGGGATACCGTTTTAATGTGGCTGCTTCCAGAGTCGTATTTGAGGGCTTCCGCTCTGTTTATACGGAAAGCGGAGAGACAAAGGAAGAAAATAATGTCATCACGGGAAAGATCGAGCGGGGCATGAAGCTTACGCCGAAGGATACCGAGACAAAACAGCATTTTACGCAGCCGCCGGCTCATTACACGGAGGCATCCCTGGTGCGCGCACTGGAGGAACAGGGGATCGGGCGTCCGAGTACGTACGCGCCGACGATTACGACGATTATTGCCCGCCGTTATGTGGCAAAGGAAAACAAGAATCTGTATATGACAGAGCTGGGGGAAGTCGTAAATTCGATCATGAAGGAGGCTTTTCCAAGTATTGTGGACGTCACTTTTACCGCAAATATGGAATCGCTGCTGGACTCCATAGGGGAGGGGAATATTCCCTGGAAAACAGTCGTAGAGAACTTCTATCCGGATCTGGATGAGGCAGTAAAGGAAGCGGAAAAGAATCTGGAAAAGGTGACGATCGAGGATGAGGTCACGGATGTCGTATGTGAAGAGTGCGGAAGGAATATGGTGATCAAATACGGCCCGCACGGAAAGTTTTTGGCGTGTCCTGGCTTCCCTGAGTGCCGGAATACGAAGCCGTATCTGGAAAAAATAGGAATTCCGTGTCCGCAGTGCGGAAAGGATCTGGTGATCCGGAAAACGAAAAAAGGAAGAAAATATTACGGGTGTGAAAACAATCCGGAGTGTGATTTTATGTCATGGCAGAAGCCTGCGCTCAAAAAATGTCCGCAGTGCGGAGGCTATATGGTGGAAAAAGGAAACAAAGTGGTATGTGCGGACAAGGCATGCGGATATATTTGCGGGAAAGATGAGTAATTAAGTTTCATTTGCCGCAAATATGCGCCAATACACACAAAGTACGTTGATTTTCTGAAAATTCTGTGTTATTATAATGAACAACGAGATAGGAGGATTGTGTGTAAAGGAGGCCTGTGATGAGTGTTCAACTATTAGATAAGACCAGAAAAATCAATCAGCTGTTACATAACAACAATACCAGCAAGGTCGTGTTCAACGATATTTGCGATGTTCTGACGGGAATACTGAATTCAAATATCCTGGTTATCAGCAAGAAGGGAAAGGTGCTGGGAGTCGGGTTGTGTGATGGTGTGGAAGAGATTAAGGAGCTTATCGTTGACAGAGTGGGCGGTTTTATTGACCCGATGCTGAATGAACGGCTTCTGGGAGTCCTTTCTACGAAAGAAAATGTAAATCTTGAAACATTGGGATTCGAGGGAGATAATATCAGGAAATATCAGGCGATTATTAATCCCATCGATATTGCCGGTGAGCGTCTCGGTACAGTATTTATGTATAAATATGAATCCCAGTACGAGATTGACGACATTATACTCAGCGAGTATGGTACTACGGTAGTGGGACTTGAAATGATGCGTTCGGTGAATGAGGAGAATGCGGAGGAGAACCGCAAGGTGCAGATCGTGAAATCTGCTATCAGCACACTGTCATTTTCAGAGATGGAAGCGATCATCCATATTTTCGATGAGCTGGACGGCACGGAGGGAATACTGGTGGCCAGCAAGATTGCTGACCGTGTGGGTATCACCCGTTCTGTTATTGTCAATGCGTTGCGGAAGTTTGAGAGTGCGGGAGTGATCGAGTCGAGATCTTCCGGCATGAAGGGAACGTACATCAAAGTGCTTAATGATGTAGTCTTTGATGAATTAAAGGAAATTCGGAAAAGCCGGAATCTGTAGATGATATGGTAGCTGTCTCTTATACACATCTCCGAGCCCACGAGACGGAGCTACA
>CAMTFT010000134.1 GCA_947071365.1 uncultured bacterium
GTAGCTCCGTCTCGTGGGCTCGGAGATGTGTATAAGAGACAGTTATTGGACTGATTAATATTTTTCTGGTCTTTGTTCCGAAATACCAATATTTGGAAGGTATTCAGAGTCAGGGGATTAATCCAAATTCCTGCTTAAAAATAATACACACTAAATATTCCAACTCATAAGTTGACACATTTCAATTCTAAAGCTTTTATAAATTGCACAAAAACCACTTGCATTTTTTGTGCAAAAGTCTATAATTCAATTAGCTGTTTAATAATTAGTCGGCTAAATAAAAGGAAGCAAAGGGGTAAAGTGCAGTTATGGAGTGTATGGAAGAAATGCAGGGCAACAGTATAAATTCCTGGTTGATTCGCCTGATCCACAATTATTCTTCTATGAATTTTAAGAAGTTTACGGGGCTGGGGATCCATCCGGGACAGCTTCCGGTGCTGAAGCTGGTCTCCGAAAGGGAAGGAATCAGTCCCCGGGCGCTGGCGGATGCCATTCATATCAAGCCACCGACAGTCACTGTGACGGTACAGCGGCTTGAGAAGGCAGGTCTGGTGTATAAGAAAGCAGATCCCGTAGATCAGAGAGTCAGCCGTATTTACCTGACGGAGAAGGGGAAAGATATTCAGAAAGAAATTATTCATCTGATCGATGAGAATGAGAGAATACTGACCCGGGATTTTTCAGGGGAGGAGCTGGAGCAGCTTCGAAGTTTTTTTGAGCGGATGGTAAAGAATCTGCAGCAGATGGAGAACATTTCACCATGCAAAGAGCAGAGCCACGAGGCGCGCGAAAAAGCAAATGACTGAACGGATTCAAGACAGATTCTGTGAAAACGAATAGTGTGGGAATTTATCTGACATCGAGGAGGTAACTATGACAAAACTTGCAAAGTATCTAAGAAGCTCGGCGGGCTTTCTTGTCCTGATCGTCTGTCTTTTGTTTCTTCAGGCGAGCTGTGATCTGGCGCTGCCGGATTACACCTCAAAGATCGTAAATGAAGGAATTCAGCAAAAGGGCATAGAGGACGGCGTGCCGGAAAAAATGCGGCTGGAGACGGCGGAAAATCTGAAGCTTTTCATGGACGAAGAGCAGCAGGCGCTGTTGGAAGGCAGCTATACGCAGGAGGATGGGATATATGTCCTGAAGAAGCTTTCTGAGGAAGAGAGAGAGAATCTGGGGAAAGCGCTTATGAAGGCGGAGATCGTATTGTCCGCCATGACGCAGGAAGATGGGGTATCGTCGCTGATGCAGATGTCCGGGGATAGCGAAGCGGCCCCAGGTGAACAGCCAGAAGACAGCGCAGGGGATAACGAAGCAGCCTCAGGTGAACAGCCAGAAGACAGCGCAGAGGATAACGAGGCAGCCTCAGGTGAACAGACAGAAAATAGCGCAGAGAATAGCGAGGCAGCCCCAGACGAGCAGCAGGCGATGCAGCTCCCGGACGGCGTTTCTCCCCTGGATGCGATCAGGCTCATGCCGGAAGGCATGCGTGCGCAGATGCTTCAATCGATAGACGAGAAGCTTGATGCAGTACCGGAGATGATGACGGAGCAGTACGCGATTCAGTTTGTTTCTCAGGAGTATGAAGAGATGGGAATCAATCTCGATAAGCAGCAGATCAGCTACATTATGAGGACGGGCGGCAGGATGCTTCTTCTGGCACTGCTGGGCATGATGGCATCCGTGCTGGTGACTTTCTGTTCCGCCCGGGTGGCAGCTACGGTGGCACACGATCTTCGAAATGATGTGTACCGGAAGGTCATCGGGTTTACCAGCGAGGAATTCAACCATTTCTCTACGGCATCGCTGATCACGCGGAGCACGAATGATATCCAGCAGATTCAGATGTTCCTGGCGATGGGATTCCGGTTGATTCTGTATTCACCGATCCTGGGGCTTGGCGGCGTTCTTAAGGTTCTGCAGACAAACGCTTCCATGAGCTGGATCATTGCGGTGGCAGTCGTTCTTATCATGATGGTCATATTCGTCCTGTTTAAAGTGGCGATGCCGAGATTTACGAAACTGCAGGTGCTGATCGACCGGGTGAATCTCGTGACGAGGGAGATTTTGAGCGGAGTCATGGTCACCAGGGCGTTCAGTGCGGAGAAACATGAGGAGGAACGGTTCGAGAAGGCAAATCGGGATCTGACGAAAACGAACCTGTTCGTCAATCGCTGCATGACGTTTATGATGCCAATCATGATGTTGATTATGAACGGAGTTTCCGTCCTGATCGTGTATAAGGGTGCATACGGAGTGGATGAGGGAACGCTTCAGGTGGGCGATATGATGGCGTTTATCCAGTACGCAATGCAGATCATCATGTCCTTCCTGATGATCACTATGATGTCGATCATGATTCCCAGGGCAAATGTTGCAGGAAAACGTATTTATGAAGTGCTGAGCACGAAAGCATCGATTCGCGACCCGGAACATCCGAAGACGCCGGAAGTATCAGCAAAGGGCACGGTGGAGTTCGATCATGTGTCCTTCGCGTATCCTGATGCCGGGGAAAAGGTGCTGGAGGATATTTCATTTAAGGCAGAAAAGGGCCAGACCGTGGCCTTCATCGGAAGTACGGGAAGCGGCAAGAGCACGCTGATCAACCTGATCCCGCGTTTTTATGATGTGACGGAGGGCTGCGTGCGGGTAGACGGCATCGATGTGCGGGAGATGGCAAAGAAGGATCTGTGCAGCAGGCTTGGGTATGTGCCGCAGAAGAGCGTTCTTTTCTCCGGTACGATCGATTCGAATATCCGGTACGGGAGAATGGATGCGACCAGACAGGAGGTAGAGGAAGCCGCTGCCATTGCGCAGGCGACGGATTTTATAGAGGCAAAGGATGAACAGTATGATTCTCCAATCGCACAGGGCGGCACGAACGTATCCGGCGGCCAGAAGCAGAGGCTGTCGATTGCCCGGGCGATCGCAAAGCAGCCTGAGATCCTGATTTTTGACGACAGCTTTTCCGCTTTGGATTACAAGACGGATGTTGCGCTGCGGCGCGCCCTGAAGGAGGCGACAAAGGATACGACGACGCTGATTGTGGCACAGCGAATCAGCACGATTCTTCATGCGGACCAGATCATTGTACTGGATGAGGGCAGGATCGCAGGTAAGGGAACTCACGCGGAGCTGATGAAGAACTGCGAGGTTTACCGCCAGATCGCCACATCCCAGTTGTCAGAGGAGGAATTAGCAGGATGAGTGAGACGAGAACAGCAAGACGGCCTCACGGGCCCATGGGCGGCCCGGGCATGAGAGGCGGTGAAAAAGCAAAGGATTTTTCCGGCAGCATGAAAAAGATTTTTCGTTACATGGGAAAATACAAAGTGCGTATCTTTATGGTGGCAGTCTTTGCCGTGGCCGGCACGCTTTTTAATATCGTAGGCCCGAAAATCCTCGGCAAAGCGACAACGGAGCTGTTTAACGGCCTGGTGGCGAAGATAGGGGGAACGGGCGGAATTGATTTCGGGAAGATCGGGCAGATCCTTCTGTCTGTCATGGGGCTGTATTTTTGCAGTGCGGCCTTCTCCTTTATGCAGGGCTTCATCATGACAGGCGTCTCCAACGATGTGACGTATAGCCTCAGGCGGGATATTTCACAGAAGATCAACCGCCTTCCACTGAAATATTTTGAGAGCAGGACGACAGGAGAAGTGCTCTCCAGGGTGACGAACGATGTGGATACGCTTCAGACGAGCCTGAATCAGAGCCTTACGCAGCTCATTACCTCCACGACAACGCTGATCGGTGTGTTTATCATGATGCTCAGCATCAATGTCTGGATGACGCTGGCGGCGCTGGTGATCCTGCCGATCTCCATGATCATTATCGGTACGGTCATGAAGCGTTCCCAGAAATTTTTCCGGGGACAGCAGAAATATCTCGGCGAGGTAAACGGGCAGATCGAAGAGATATACGGCGGCCATAATATCGTCCGGGTATTCAATAAAGAAAATGATGTGGTAGAAGAGTTTGAAAAGGTCAATCAGAAGTTGTATAATACTGCCTGGAAGTCACAGTTTTTCTCAGGCATCATGATGCCGATCATGCAGTTCATCGGAAATCTGGGATACGTGATGGTGGCTATCCTGGGCGGCTTCATGGTCATCAAAAATGCCATTGAGGTCGGGGATATCCAGTCATTCTTCCAGTACATCCGCAATTTTACGCAGCCGATCCAGCAGATCGCGCAGGTGACAAATATGCTGCAGTCTACGGCGGCTGCATCGGAGCGGATCTTTGAATTTTTGGAGGAGAAGGAAGAGGACCAGACGGTTCCGGACCCGGTGGATATCACGGATCTTCGGGGAAATGTGGAGTTCGAGCACGTAAAATTCGGCTACGATCCGCAGCAGGTCATTGTGCATGATTTTTCAGCGAATATCAGGGACGGCCAGAAGATCGCCATAGTCGGCCCCACCGGAGCAGGCAAGACGACGATGGTCAAGCTGCTGATGCGGTTCTATGACGTGAATTCCGGTAGCATCAGGGTGGACGGCCACGATGTAAGGGATTTCAACCGCAGCAATCTCCGGGAAATGTTCGGTATGGTATTGCAGGATACGTGGCTGTTTTCTGGCACGATCATGGAGAATATCCGGTATGGCCGGCTGGACGCTACGGATGAGGAGGTCATTGCGGCGGCAAAGGCGGCCCATATACACAAGTTCATCATGCAGCAGCCGGGAGGATATCAGATGGTGCTGAACGAAGAGACGAGTAACGTTTCTCAGGGACAGAAGCAGCTTCTGACGATTGCCAGGGCGATCCTTGCGGACAACAGGATCCTGATTCTTGATGAGGCTACATCCTCCGTCGATACGAGGACGGAAACGCAGATCCAGGAGGCGATGGATGCCCTGATGAGGGGCAGAACCAGCTTTGTCATTGCCCACAGGCTCTCCACGATCCGCGACGCGGACCTGATCCTCGTTATGAAGGACGGAGATATCATTGAACAGGGAGATCACGAAGAACTGATGAAGGCTGGCGGCTTCTATGCGGGACTGTATAACAGCCAGTTCGAAAAAGCGGAGGCGATTTAAAGTGAAGTATAACATTATTGCAATCGAACGAGAATATGCATCCGGTGGAAATGAGATCGGAGAGAGAACAGCCAAAAGGCTGGATATTCCCTGTTATGGACAGGAGGTGCTGAACCGGGCGGCAAAGCTGATGAAGACCGTGCCGGAGCGGCTGCTCCATCTGGAGGAAACGACCTCCAACAGCCTTTTGTATTCCCTGGGAATGGCGGCCAAGGTGATGACGGGAGAGCGGGACGGCCTTTCTGAGGAAGGCGCTCTGTACGTGACAGAGGAGCGCGTCATCAAAGATATGGCGCTGCAGGGCCCCTGCGTGATCGTGGGAAGGTGCGCTGGCTGGATCCTTCAGGAACGTAAAGACGTTCTGCGGGTGTTCATCCATGCAGACCGTGAATTCCGCAAAAAGCGTGCCGTGGAAGATTACGGAATAGATGAGGCAAGTGCGGAAAATACATTGAAAAAATTTGACCGCAGGCGTTCGAATTTTTATCACGCCAATACGGGAAGGGCATGGGATGATAAGAAAGGATATCATCTTGTGCTGGACAGCTCGGCGGTTGGGATAGAGCAGTGTGTGCGTATCATATGTAATACGGCGGAGGGAAGATAAAACTTCCGCCGAATGAAGATTTTCAGGAGAAAGCTTTCGCGGGATGGCATGAGCCATCAGACCTGTCTCTTATACACATCTGACGCTGCCGACGACTTAATAGGTGT
>CAMTFT010000135.1 GCA_947071365.1 uncultured bacterium
ACCTATTAAGTCGTCGGCAGCGTCAGATGTGTATAAGAGACAGTGATAAATATTAACACAACTTATTGCAGTAACGTAGTTTTTACTGGGAATCATGAAAGAGGAGAAGTCTTGATGAGTAATCACAGGCCCAAATATAAAATACTGATTGCAGATGACACAGAGATGAATCGCGATCTTCTGACGGAGATGCTGCAGGATGAGTTTGATATCGTAGAAGTAGAAAACGGCAAGCAGGCTGTTTCTGTTTTGCAGCACCATGTGACAGAACTCTCTCTGGTACTGCTGGATATTGTGATGCCGGAGATGGACGGGTTTGAAGTGCTCGCATACATGAACAGATATCATTGGATCGATGATGTCCCGGTTATCATGATTTCGTCAGAGACTTCGCCGACATATATTGAGCGCGCTTATGATTTTGGCGCGACGGACTATATCAGCCGCCCGTTTGATGCAGCGGTAGTACACAGGCGTGTTTCGAATACGATCATGCTTTATGCGAAGCAGCGGAAGCTGACCGAGATGGTAGCGGCTCAGATATACGAAAAAGAGAAGAGCAATAACCTGATGGTGACTATTTTAAGCCATATCGTTGAATTTCGAAATGGCGAGAGCGGCCTTCACGTATTGCATATTAATACATTGACAGGGCTGTTGCTGAAGCGTCTTGTCGAGATGACAGACAGGTATGATCTGAAAAAGGCGGATATCGCAAGGATCTGTACGGCATCAGCGCTGCACGATATCGGTAAAATATCAATACCACACGAGATTTTAAATAAACCGGGACGGTTGACACCGGAAGAGTTCGAAATTATGAAGACTCATTCTATTGTTGGCGCTACCATGCTGGATGAGCTGCCGTTTTATCAGAATGAGCCGCTTGTCAAGACGGCGTATGAGATCTGCCGCTGGCATCACGAGCGGTATGACGGCAGGGGATACCCGGATGGACTGAGGGGAGAAGAGATTCCCATCTCAGCGCAGATCGTATCGTTGGCGGACGTGTATGATGCCCTTACGAGTGAGCGCTGCTATAAGAAGGCGTTTTCTCATGAAGTTGCGATGGAAATGATACTGGAAGGCCAATGCGGCGTGTTTAATCCTCTGCTGCTGGAATGCCTGAAAGACCTCGGTGATGTGCTCCAGAATGAGCTGCGGACAGATTCCGCGAAGCCGCACGATCAGGAAGAACTGCGGAATGTGGCGGATGAGCTTATGCAGCAGGAGGAATTTTCAGCATCAGAGCGTCTGATCCAGCTTCTGGAATGTGAGAGGACGAAGTTCCAGTTCCTCGCATCCGCGTCGCCGGATATCGTCTTTGCGTATGTGAATACGCCGCCGATGCTTAACCTGACGAAGGCCGGTGCGCTCAGACTGGGAATGAGTGAAACGGTAATGGATCCGCTGGGGAACAGTGAATTCCGCAGTAGGCTGAATGAGAATTGCCTTAACAGAATTTTGCAGAAGGTAAAACAGGCTACCCCGGAGAATCCTACGGTTCAGATGGAATGTCAGATCGAGATCGACCGAAGCCCCAGAGTGTGCAAATTTATTTGCAGGACGATGTGGACGACTGCGGAAAAGCCGGAATACATGGGCTTGATCGGAAGGCTCAGCGATGTACATGAAAAATACAGCCGGATGGAGCAGAATAAAGAAGCTGCTCTCTCCTATGCTCTGACGGCCAGTCTGGCAGAGCGCCATGAAAATGGAGAATATTCTTTAACGAAAGCAGAAGCAACGAATCTGATTCAGCACCTGAGTCTGGTGTTTGATATTGTGCGCCTTGTGGATTCTTCCGTGAATATGCAGTATTCAGTGAATGCGTCTGGTGAACTGGAGAAGGAATCCTTTAAATGCTACGCTGTATGGAACAAGGATGAGCGGTGTGAGGACTGCGTTTCCGCAAAGGTACTCTCCCGGAAGAGCAAATTAACGAAATTTGAATTTGTGGGCGACGAAATCTATCATGTCGTTGCAATGTACGTGGAGATAGAGGGAAAGTCGTATTCGCTGGAAATGATCTCAAAGCTTACGGACGAGACTCTTTTGGGCGCATATGGAAAGTGCGATCTCGTGGAGTCGATCTCCAGCCATAACAAGAAGCTCTATATTGATCCTGTGACGGGAATCTACAACCGAAGGTACTATGAAGACCAGTTGAAGGGTCTGGACAATATAGAAGCGGTGGCTATGCTGGATGTGGATAATTTCAAGATGGTGAATGATACGTACGGCCATCAGGTGGGAGATCTGGCTTTGCAGATCATCACGAAGGCCATTCTCTCCTGCATACGGAGTTCGGACGCGACGGTTCGCTATGGCGGAGATGAGTTCATTGTTGTATTCCGGTCAATTCCGCGGGAAGTTTTCCCGGTAAAGCTGGAAATGATCCGGGAGAAGGTCAACTCATTAGGGCTGGAGGAGTGCCCTGGCGTTAATTTCTCAGTCAGCATAGGAGGCGTATACGGACCTGCGCCGATGCTGGAGCTTCTGTACAGGGCAGATTCTCTGATGTACAGGGCGAAGGAGAAGCGGAACAGTATTCAGATAGAACAATAAATATAAAAAGGATGCCGGAAGCTGGAAGATCCAGCGGTATGGCATCCTTTTTGTAACGGAGATGGAGGGATTTGAACCCTCGCGCCGGTTTAAGCCGGCCTACCGCATTTCGAGTGCGGACCCTTCAGCCACTTGGGTACATCTCCATATGACATTGCATCTTGCACTTCTACAATTATAAGACAGACGTTTTCAATCGTCAACTGTTTCTTTTTGAAGTTTTTTCTGCTCCCGCAGCTCGCGGAAAAATCCGGAGAGCATGTCGCTGCACTGTTCCTTCAGTACGCCGCGCTCAACAATGACCTGGTGATTAAACTCTGCCATCTCGAGAAGGTTCAGCACGGAGCCTGCGCAGCCCGCCTTGGGATTCATGCTTCCGATGACTGCCCGGGTAATGCGTGACTGGACGATAGCGCCGGCGCACATCTGGCACGGTTCCAGCGTAATATAGATGGTGCATCTCTCCAGCCGCCAGTCTCCCAGCTTTTTGCTGGCGCGGCGGATCGCGTTGATCTCTGCGTGAGAGGTGGTATTTTTGTCCGTATTCCGGCGGTTGTAGCCCCGGGCAATAATTTTCCCTTCATATACGATGACACATCCAATGGGAACCTCCTTCAGGGCGTAAGCTTTTTTTGCCTGGCGGAGTGCTTCCCGCATAAATTTTTCGTCCGTTTCGGCGGACACCGCTGGTATTGTAATCATAATTTTCTCCAAAAAGACAGCCACCCCATGGGTGGCATATAAGAATGCATTTTAAATCCGTGCGCCTCCCTTCGAACGCATGCCATGGACGTTACCCTGACAGTTAACTCGATCCAGGCGACCTTACGGCACACAGGAGGTTCCGCTTAGTGCTGCTCCGTTCCCGACCTGACACGGTTCACGGATTCCTGTTGCGCAAGACCCAGATGTCAACATCACTTATCAGGGGCAGCCCCACAACAAAACGCCCTCGGTTCGGCATCACTCCTGCTGTAGCGGATTGCAGGTACAGGGCACCGCTAACTCCCCAGCTGCACGGACTCCCTAACTATACAGGGTTTTGGGGGATTTGTCAAGTGATTCAGAAAACCGGTCATCCTGACTGTTCAGAAAACCGGCTACCCTGACTGGCTAAAGCATGAGGGTAGTTTTTGATGCATTATAACATCAGCGACAAATGCCGTTCAATTGCTCCAGATAATTAATTGCTTCATAGACTGTAGAGAATGTTTTACAAGAGGTATGTAACCAATGGTTTCTTTCGTCCGTATCTTCCAGGCTGGGCAGACCATCGGACAGCAGATTTCGAACAGTTTTTTCTGCGTTGATTACGGCTGTCGGATAATTTTCCGCGATATGTGCTGTTGCTGCGTAGTCGCCTTTCACATAAGCAGGTTCCCTTGCCACAACTTCAGCCAGCATTTTTTCTTTATCCGATACGGACAAAACAGGTGGAGCAAACATCTTATAATGAAGCATAAGCCAATACTCTATGCAACCAGTTGTCATAAGTAATCTGATTCTGATGTTTGGGTTCTTTCTTAGCTTTCGGAGCCTTTTGATGATTTTCAGGCGTTGATCCCATTTATTAGTGTCTTTTGTCTCCACATCAAAGAAGAACCATATTTCATCTGTAACCTCTGCGCTGTTTCGGAACCGGGGATCTTTTTTGAAGCGGCTGTCCGCTTCCTCAAAAAGGCCGGTTGCTGATGGCCGCTTAATTACTGCAACATCCGAAAACTTCTTTTTCAGAAAATCTGTGTAAGCCTGTTCGCTTTCCCCTTCGCAGAAAACATAAATGAGGGGGTTAATGTTTTTTATTCGACGGGCCATTACTCTACCTCCTCAATCTCAATATTCGGAGTGGCGCCGTATTTGCCAAGCAGATACCCCTTTCTGATATTATCTGTTGTCCTGGTAGCAAACTCACCGATACTGTACAGCTCAGATGCTCCATCCTCCTGGCTCTTATCTACAAAATACAGTTGATCTTTTCGCAGCAGTTCCATATTTAAAAGTTCTGTATTATGTGTTGTAAATACGAGCTGTGCGCCATTTGGATTTGTTCGCTTGCTCTGGAATTTGGAGACAATGAAGTCGACCAGCATAGGATGCAGCTCACGTTCGATCTCATCCACAAGAAGAATACCACCTCCTGCAAGCACCGATTCAATAGCGGGTGCAATTGACATCAGCTTTCTTGTACCGTCAGATTCGTCCGCCAGCTCCATTGTATAGAATCGACTGTTTCCATCCTTATTTTTTCCCCGATGCTTGGAAACAGCCGTTACCTCACCCATTTTCAGGCGTATCTCGGAGTTGTTGGAGGTTTCTGAAAGAGTATGCATAAATTGTGCCAGAGCTGCTTTTATACCTTCCGGAAGATTATCAGGAAGCGCAGATTCATCAGCTACTTCCTTGCTATTAATTTCAAACTGCATATCCTCAATACCCAGATCAGCGGCTTTGGCATAATCAGAGATTGCCTTCAGCATATTAGTATCATTAGAATAATCAAGCAACTGACGGGGAATGTCAGAATAGTCTCTGGAAAAAAACACCTGCTCTCTGAACCATCGCATTGCCCTGGAACATGCTGTGTCATTCATTGTGCATGCAACTGAGAAAAAAAGCTGGTTCTCAGCAACCGTTTCGCTGATAAGCTTTCTTCTTGCCCGATCCTCCGTGAAAGAATAAGTCTGCCCTTCTCTGGAGAAGACGAGTGCCTTCTGGCCTTTTGGTGCATGGTACAAAGATTCTTTAAATATTTTTTTTCTTGTTGCAGAGAATGCGTACCAGTATTTGACACCGTCAGCAATATAGAAAAATTCAAATTCTGAGGGTTCAGATGCGGAGTAGTCATTCAATGCAAAGGGAATAACCGGGATAGGCGCTTTTTCGTGCTGTGTTCTCTGCGCATTTTTGATAAACTGTACTGCCAGCCAAAAGGCGCGGATCACATTACTTTTACCACCACCGTTTTTTCCATAAATTGCTGCACCTGGCAAAAGCTTTAGGTTATTGTATGTGATAAGGCTATTTTTAAAAGTTCCAAGGCCTGTTGCTTCCATAGAAAGAACCGCCTCGTCCCGAAAGGATCTGTAATTTTTAAATTTGAATTCAATAAGCATAAAAAACACCTCCATTCATAGTATAACCTGTCTCTTATACACATCTCCGAGCCCACGAGACGGAGCTACATC
>CAMTFT010000136.1 GCA_947071365.1 uncultured bacterium
CGAGATGTAGCTCCGTCTCGTGGGCTCGGAGATGTGTATAAGAGACAGATGGGAATCATGCCGCATTTTGCGAAAAAATTTTCTTGAATAATGCCCCCGCTGTGGTATCATGAGGGAAGCAAAGCCTGCCGAAGGTGCGCAGCTCAGAAAGTGAAGAAAGACAGGAGATAATCATGAATTATACGGAAGCAGTAGAATACATAGAAGAAGTACCGAAGTTTACGAAAAAAAACAAACCGGAGAACACTCTGGAGCTGATCCGCAGGATCGGGCATCCGGAGCGGAAGATGAAGGTGATCCATGTGGCGGGGACAAATGGAAAAGGTTCCGTCTGTGCATTTCTTTCTTCTATCCTGACCAGGGCCGGGAAGAGGACAGGCTTATTTACATCGCCGCATCTGGTGGATATCACGGAGCGTTTTCAGATCAATCAGGTGCCGGTGTCCCATGAAGTGTTTACAAGGGCTTTTGTACGCGTAAAAAAAGAAGTGGATGCAATGATCCAGGACGGTTATGCGCACCCGGCTTATTTTGAACTGCTTTTTGCGGCAGGTCTTTTGATATTCGAGGAGGAAGGCGTAGAGTATCTTATATTGGAAACGGGACTTGGCGGAAGGCTGGATGCCACGAATCTTGTGGAGAAGCCGATCGCCTGTGTGCTGACGACGATCAGCCTGGACCACATGGAATACCTCGGAGATACAGTGGCGAAAATAGCGGGGGAAAAGGCGGGAATCATCAAAGAAGGCGTCCCGGTCATCTTCGACGGCAGGAATCCGGAATCGGAGCAGGTCATTCTGGCGCAGGCAGAGAAGCTGCACGCTCCGGCATATCGCTATGATGACTCGATGCGCGAAATAACTGGAAAAACGGACAAAAGCATTGATTTTATCCTGAATTACAGGTATGATAAAAAGAATACGGCTGGTATATGCGAGGATACAGAGCAGAACGATTGTTCCTGCGACGGTGAGATACATAATATCACTGAACTGTATAAGGGGCTGAACGTGACCGTGCCGTATCTGGCAGAATATCAGGTTGTGAACAGTTCGCTTGCCCTGGCGGCGCTGCGGGTCATCGATCCGGAAAAGCATATCAGCGATGAAGAGGCGGTACACGGTATCGCCGCGACGAGATGGCAGGGCAGAATGGAGACGGTCATGCCGGATGTCGTGCTGGACGGTGCGCACAACGCGGACGGGATTAAAGAATTTATCCGCACGGTGCAGGAGGTTCAGGAGAGAAAACCGGTATCTTTGCTGTTTTCAGCAGTTGTGGAAAAGGAACACGAAAAGATGATACAGACGATCTGCGAGAGTATTCGGCCGACATCCATTGTAGTAACACAGGTCGGCGGTGCCCGGGTGGTTCCGGCGGATGAGCTGGCGAAGGAGTTCCGGAAATACACGCAGGCGGAGGTCACAGCAAAGGCAGATGTGAAGGAAGCGTTTGAGACGGCGCTTGCAAAAAAGGGAGACAGCATGCTGTTTTGCGCCGGGTCACTGTATCTCGTAGGAGAGCTGAAGGCGATCCTGCAGCGAAGATAAATTTGACTGCCGTATGGGCAAGGCTGCGATATCAGAGACTGTGGCAGATACAGGAGCAGGCTGCGGTATCAGAGACTGTGGCAGATACAGGAGCAGGCTGCGGTATCAGAAACAGTGGCAACTGCGCAGACCCAAGAAGGAGAGTTACATATGATTAATTATGAGGAAGAACTGAAAAAGTTTCATCCCAGCATGGATGTAAATGAAGCGGAGGACGCGATCTACAGCCGTGATCTGACGGATGTCACCGACATCCTCAAAGAGATGATGAAGGATGAGAAGAAAAACAGAAGGCAGGGGAATTCATGAGGTGTATTTACTGTAATACCCCTCTGGCCGCAATCGATTACTGTACGGGCTGCGGAGCTGATATCACGATTCAGAAGCGAATCGTCAGGATTTCCAATCTGTTATACAATGAGGGGCTTGAAAAAGCGCTGGTCAGGGATATGAAGGGAGCTATCACCTGCCTGAAGCGCAGTCTGAAATTCAATAAAGAAAATACGGATGCCAGAAATCTTCTGGGTCTTTGTTATTACGAGACGGGGGAGGCAGTTTCGGCGCTCTGTGAATGGGTGGTCAGCAAGAATCTGCAGCCCCAGGACAATCTGGCGGATTATTATATTAATCAGCTACAGAACAATAAGAACCGTCTCGATACCATCAATCAGACGATCCGCAAATACAATCAGTCTGTCATGTACTGCCGGGAGGACAATGAGGACATGGCGATCATCCAGCTCAAAAAGGTGATCAGCCAGAATCCGAAGCTGGTAAAGGCGTACCAGCTTCTGGCGCTTCTTTATATGAAGCGACAGGAGTATGAGCGCGCCAGAAAGCTCCTGAAAAAGGCGGCGCACATCGATACGACAAATACGACGACGCTGCGTTATCTGCAGGAGATCGAGGATGTGACCGGCAAGGGAACGAGCCTTACGAAGAAGCATAAAAAATACGAGAAGGATACGGAGGACAGGGTCTCCGGCACGCTCCGGTATATGAGCGGTACGGAGATGGTGATTCAGCCCACCACCTTCCGGGACAGCTCCACGATCGCCACTTTTATCAATATCATCCTTGGTATACTTTTAGGCGGCGCTATCGTATGGTTCCTGATCGTTCCGGCGAACCGCCAGTCTGTCAACGACGCCGCTAATAAGCAGGTGACGGATGCCAATACGAAGCTGGCTACCGAGTCGGTGAAGGTGCAGGAGCTGCAGGATGAGATAGACGGCTATGTGGAGGCGGCAGAGCGGGCGGAAAAAGAGCGCGATGACGCGCTGGCGAAGGCCCAGAGCTATGAGGATCTGCTGGCAGTGGCGAATGTTTACGTCAGCGGCGACCAGACCCAGGCAGCGAGCCTGATCACGGGCCTGAACGGCGATGATTTTGACGGCAATGCAAAGACACTGTATGATACATTGAACGGCGTTGTGCAGAGCAGCCTTTTCACCCAGTATTACAATGCGGGGACGACAGCCTACGTGGCAAAGGATTATACGACGGCTGCAGCCCAACTGAAAAGCGCGGTGGATTCTGACCCGCAGCGGACGCAGAGCCAGCACGGCGATGCGCTGCTTTACCTTGGTATGTCTTATTATTATCTCGGGGATACGGCAAATGCGGATGCTGCATTTAATCAGATCGTGGAGCATTTCCCGAATGTTGCGCAGCAGTACGGGGTGGCCGGTTATATTTCTTCGAACGGCGGCACGGTAGACCCGACCGCAAACGCGGCTAATCTGAGCGGCCTCGGAGAAGGCACCACCGGGCAGAATGCGGAAAACGGCGGCAATGCAGGCAACGGTACAGGTGGAACAGGCGCAGGAGGCAATACCGGCGGTGGTACAGGAGATGGCAACATTACGATCCAGGATAATCAGGGAAATGTGACTGGAAATACGCTTCCGGCGGATTCCTACCCGGCGTGGACGGATCCCAACACAGGCTCCGTATACGACCAGTACGGCAACTTTATGTATTAAGGCAGCTTACAGGAAGTTCGCATGCCTGCAAGGGCGCATTTCGTAAGCTAACGGGCAGCTATGCTGCGAGTGATATATTTACTACATATTTTGAGAAAGAGCAAGACCCATGCGGGGCTGCTGCAAAATACACGATGAGAAGAACAGAGAGTTTTTCCGGTATTTTGCGGCAGCCCCGTTTTTGCTGCCGCACAGGCGGCGTGATGACTGTATATCAGACACCTGCTTTTGCTGGTACTCACACATCAAAATATATCAAAATGTCAGCCCTGGGGGCTGACGAGAGGGAGGTATAAAATGGAACACCTGTTTACGATTTCGGGGGCAACACTCATCATTCATCTTCCGGCGGAGCTGGATCATCACAGCTCAGAGAAGATCAGGCTGGAGGCGGACCGGCTTATCAGCAGCAGAAGCATCCGCCGGGTTCTGTTTGATTTTGAAAAGACTGTTTTTATGGACAGCTCGGGGATCGGGATGATCATCGGCAGATACAAGATGATGCGGTTCATGGGCGGCACTGTGCTGGCCATCCGGGTAAATGAGCAGATACGGAGGGTTCTGACGTTATCCGGTATTTATAAGGTGATCGATATTTATGAGGGGATACCGCAGCAGGTATAGAACAGGGGGAGAAGAACATGCAGCAAAATGAAATGAAACTGGAATTTGACAGCCGTTCCTGCAATGAGGGATTTGCAAGAGTCGCGGTGGCGGCCTTTATGACACAGTTGAATCCGACGCTGGAGGAGGTGGCGGATGTGAAGACGGCAGTGTCGGAGGCGGTGACGAACGCCATCATTCACGGATATGAAGGGAAGGTGCAAAAGGTCACGATCCTCGGGAGAATAGAGGGAGCGGTGCTGTACGTGGAGGTGCAGGACGAGGGCCGTGGTATTCCCGATGTGAAGCTGGCGATGCAGCCCATGTACACCACGAAGGCCGAGTGTGACAGGGCGGGGATGGGCTTTGCGTTCATGGAAGCGTTCATGGATTCCCTTGAGGTGGAGTCTGCCTCCGGCCGGGGAACCAGAGTAAAAATGAGCAAACGCATTGTGCGGGAGGCGGAACAGTTCCCGGGATATCTGGCGCGGAGCATTCCGGAGGGGCAGAAGGAGGCGTCGGCGACGCGGCCGGGAGAAATGCTGTCTGTGTGTGGCGTTTTGCAGGAACAGAATAAAATAGAAAGGTAAGGTCTGGCAGATGGAACAAACCCTTGCGCTGCTGAAACGGGTACACGAAGGGGATAAGGAAGCCAGAGAACAATTGGTAGAAGAAAATATGGGGCTGGTATACACGGTGGTGCGCCGGTTCCTCGGCCGCGGGTGTGAGCAGGAGGATCTGGTGCAGATCGGGTGTATCGGGCTCTTGAAAGCGATAGACAATTTTGATACCTCCTTTGACGTGCGTTTTTCCACGTATGCTGTACCGATGATCACCGGAGAGATCAAGCGATTTCTGCGGGATGATGGGATCATCAAGGTGAGCCGGATCTTAAAGGAGGCTGCGGCAAAGGCGTACCGGGCCAGAGAGGTGCTGGAAAAGCGCAGAGGAACGGAGCCGACCATGGAGGAGATCGCGATGGAGACGGGGATCAGCACGGAGGATCTTGTGCTGGCGATGGAGGCTGTGGCGGATGTCGAATCACTGAGCCAGACGATCTACAGCGGGGACGGCACTCCGGTGCTGCTGGGAGATCGGCTGCCGGATAAACAGGATCACAACGAAGCGCTGTTGAACCGGATGCTGCTGGGAGAGCTGCTGGGACTGTTGGAGGAGCAGGAGCAGGAGATCATCCGGCTGCGTTACTTTGAGGATTTTACACAGGTGCAGGTGGCGCTGCGCCTTGGGATGACGCAGGTGCAGGTGTCCCGTCTGGAAAAACGAATCCTGAAAAAGCTGCGGGAAGCCGGAAGATAGTATGCCATTTTAACTCATTTAATGTTGACGGGGCATGGCTGGTGTGCTAAAATTTAAAAAGTAAATTTATGCGGAGGGGCGGATTTCCGCCCCTCTTTTGTACGAAGGCGAAAAAGACGGTTTGGCCTTAAAATACATAAAGCAGCGAGGACAGTAAATTGGTATTCAGTTCAATCACATTTTTAAGTATTTTTCTTCCGGCGGTATTTTTGCTGCACTGTTTCTGTCTCTTATACACATCTCCGAGCCCACGAGACGGAGCTACA
>CAMTFT010000137.1 GCA_947071365.1 uncultured bacterium
CACCTATTAAGTCGTCGGCAGCGTCAGATGTGTATAAGAGACAGCATATATCTAAATCCTTCATATGATAAATTTGCAATGGCATTGAATTCAGAAATATATGTTGATAAGTCAGAACTGATTGCTTATACCAATAAAGTAATTGCAACAGAACAGCGCTTTGTATGTGTCAGCCGTCCAAGACGTTTTGGAAAATCAATGGCTGCTAATATGCTTGCGGCGTATTACAGCCGGGGATGTGATTCCGGGCAATTATTTAAAAATTGCAGGATCTCCAGCAACAGCAATTTTGACAAATACAGAAACCGTTATGATGTGATCATGCTGAATATCCAAGAGTTTCTCAGCAGAGCACAGGATGTACACACCATGCTGGACAGATTAAAACGGCTGGTTATCCGTGAACTGAAGAGGGAATATCCGGCGGCAGACTATTTTGATGAGAACGACCTGATCCAATGCATGCAGGATGCATATGAGGAATCCAGATGTCCGTTTATTCTGATCATTGATGAATGGGACTGCATTTTGCGGGAATATAAGGAGGATACCCAGGCGCAGAAAATATATCTGGATTTCATGAGAGATCTGCTGAAAGACAAGGGATATATTCATTTGGTGTATATGACAGGAATCCTTCCTGTGAAAAAATACGGAACCCACTCCGCGCTGAATATGTTTGATGAGTATTCCATGACAAATCCCGGTCCGCTGGCGGAATTTGCAGGATTTACCCCGGATGATGTGAAAGCGTTGTGCAGAGATTATCAAATGGACTATGAAGAAACGAAAAAATGGTATGACGGCTACCATTTTGGCAGGGGGCTGGATATCTATAATCCAAGGTCCGTTGTAAATGCAATGCTGAACAGACGTTTTGACAATTACTGGAATCAAACAGAGACCTTTGAAGCGCTGAAGGTCTATATAGACATGAATTATGAAGGTCTGAAGGATACGGTAATCGCAATGATAGCCGGTGCAAGGGAAAAAATAGATATTCATAATTTTACAAACGATATGACAACCTTTCACGGTTACGAGGATGTTTTGACGCTTCTGGTTCATTTGGGCTATTTAGGGTATGATTTTGATAAAAAGGAAGTATTTATCCCCAATTCTGAGGTGTCAGATGAATATATTTCCGCTGTAAAGGCCGCAGGATGGGAGGAAGTAATCCGTTCCGTGCAATCATCAAAGAAACTGTTAAAAGCTACATGGAATATGGATGAACAGGCAGTAGCAGAGGGAATCGAAAAAATGCATCTGGAAACCTCCCATCTGCAATACAATGATGAAAATGCGTTGAGCTATACAATAGACCTGGCTTATTACAGTGCAAGAGAATACTATACAATCACAAGAGAGATGCCATCCGGGAATGGATTTGCTGATTTGGTGTTTCTTCCGCGAAAAAATCATATGGACAAGCCTGCAATTGTTGTTGAGCTGAAGTGGAATAAATCAGCAGAAGGAGCGATTTATCAGATAAAACAGAAATCTTACGTGGCCGCATTGGAAGCCTATGAAGGAAATGTTTTGCTTGTAGGAGTGAATTATAATAAGAAGAACCGAAAACATGAGTGCAGGATAGAATATTTTACCATGCAGAAAGCGCGCCAGTGACGCCCTTCCGCATGGTCAGTCAAAGGAGGCAGCTATTACATCGCCCTGATCCGCTCCAGCGCTGCCACCGTATTCTCATACGTTCCAAAGGCAGTCAGACGGAAATACCCCTCTCCGCTGGGGCCAAAACCTGAGCCCGGCGTGCCTACCACATTTGCCCGCTCCAACAGATAGTCAAAGAACTCCCAGGAGGTCATATGATCCGGTGTCTTCAGCCAGATATACGGAGCATTTACGCCGCCGGATACGGTATAGCCCGCATCTCTCAGCCCCTCCTTGATCACTCTGGCATTGTTCATATAGTAAGCCACCTGAGCGCGAAGCTGTTCCTTGCCCTCCGGTGAATAGACTGCTTCACCGGCCTTCTGCACAATATACGGCGCACCGTTGTACTTCGTGCCGTGACGTCTCGCCCACAGAGAATGCAGCATCACATCGCCGCACTTCAGATCCTTCGGAATCACCGTATAACCGAGACGCGTCCCTGTAAAGCCTGCGTTTTTGGAGAAGGATTTCAGCTCGATAGCGCACATTCTCGCGCCCTCGCACTCAAAAATCGTATGCGGTACATTTTCCTCAGAAATATACGCCTCGTACGCCGCATCATAGATGATCACGGCTCCCACCTTATTTGCGTAATCCACCCACTCCTGTAGCTGCGCCTTCGTAATCGTAGCTCCCGTGGGATTGTTCGGAAAACAGAGGTAGATGATATCCGGTGTTTCCTTCGGAAGCTCCGGCGCAAAATTATTGTCGGCGGTACACGGCATATAGATCACATCGCTCCAGGTCTCTGTCTTTGCATCGTATGTACCTGTCCTGCCAGCCATGACGTTTGTGTCCACGTATACGGGATAGACGGGGTCGCACACCGCAATTTTATTATCCACGCTGAAAATCTCCTGAATATTTCCCGAATCACACTTTGCACCGTCGGAGACGAATATCTCATCCGGCGCGATCTCACATCCGAGGTCTCTGTAATCATTCTTCGCAATGGCATTTCTCAGAAATTCATACCCGAGATCCGGCGCATACCCCTTAAACGTAGCAGCATCTGCCATCTCATCCACCGCACTGTGCAATGCACTGATAATGGCCGGCGCCAGAGGCTGGGTCACGTCACCGATACCAAGGCGGATAATTGATTTGTCGGGATTTGCCGCCTGAAATGCTTTTACTTTCCTGCCGATCGTTGAAAAAAGGTAGCTTCCCGGTAATTTCAGATAATTGTCGTTTACTTTAAACATATTTCTCCTCCTGGTTTTTATGATTTTTTGTCACGGAACCTGTGCGCCCCTGAAATTGTATAATATCAAAATCCAAGGCTGCCCGGTTGTATCTCACCGTCGAAAACAGTCGTAGCTGGCCCCGTCATGAACACCGTATTTTTCTCCCTGTCCCAGCAGATCTGCAGGTCGCCGCCCCGCAGCTTCACCGTGACAGTATCCTCCGTCCAGCCGTTTAAAATGCAGGCAACGGCCACCGCGCACGCTCCCGTTCCGCAGGCCCAGGTCTCCCCGGAGCCGCGTTCCCAGACACGCATCTTTACAGTCTTCCTGTCTAGTACCTGAATAAACTCCGTATTTACCCGATCTGGAAAGGCCGCGTGGCACTCAAAGGAAGGGCCGATCTGTTCGATTGGAAAGCCATCCACATCCTCCACGCAGACGATACAATGAGGATTTCCCATGGATACGCAGGTCACTTCATAATCGCGCCCCTGCACTTCAAGGGTCGCCCCCATCGTCAGCGAATCCGATGCGCCCCTTCTGTTTTCTTCCTGTGCTGCCCCAGATTCACTACCCACTGCACCTTTTCCTGTTTTCAGCTTCGATACATCCACCGGGATTTTTTCCGCCTCGAGAACCGGCGCTCCCATATCGACTCTGACAAGGGCCACCTTTCCGTCCTTCACCGTCAGGTCGAGGTATTTGATACCGCTTCCCGTTGCCACACTGATATGCTCCTGATCCGTCAGTCCATAATCGTAGACGTATTTTGCCACACAGCGTATCCCATTGCCACACATAGCGCCAAGAGACCCGTCCGCATTGTACATTTCCATCTCAAAATCCGCGATTTCTGATGGCTTTATCAAAATCAGCCCGTCAGAGCCGATGCCAAAGTGGCGGTCGCTGACTGCCTTCGCCACCTCCGCCGGATTTTCTATGTATTCCTTAAAGCAATTCACGTAAACGTAATCATTTCCGATCCCATGCATCTTTGTAAATTTCATCTCATTTTCCTTCCCACTGTAAATACAGACATCTTTTTGTTTACAATTTCCGGTGCATCCAGCATTTCTGGTGCCAGACAGTCGAAGGTGCCTTACATGCGCATCAACGCAAACAACATCTCCGCCGTTTCTACCAGATTCGTACCGCTGTCCATGCTGGTCTTCTGCAGATACCGGTGTGCCTCCTCTTCCGTCATATGGTTCCGCTCCATCAAAAGTGCCTTCGCCTCGGCAATCAGCTTCTTCTCCTTTTCATTTCGCTGCGTCGGCATTGCACGGCGTTTTTTCCGCCTTCTGACCTGATTTTCTGCCACCATTTCCAGTGAATTGATCAGCTCATGTATCCGAAGAGGCATAGCCACGCTGATAACCCCGTCACACACGCCCTCCTCAATGACCCTCACGGAAGCGATCAGAATCATATCAAAGGAGCGCGGCATATTCTCGTACAACTCATGATACATCATGTCGGGATACCGATACCCGCAGACAATGATTCCTGCTCCCAGGCGGTCCGCTGCCGAAAGAGCCTGCGCGCCGCTCGAACAGACGGCATTGACATCGTAGCCATTCCGTACCAGTAGATTCCTGATGCTCTTCGCATCCTCAATCTTTGGAAATACTACTACTACATTTACCATCCAAGTCCTCCTCTATCCTGCTCTCCTTCCAGTTCCCGCAGAATAATCAGATTCTGGACAGATATTTCTCAATTTCCCAATTGCTTACGGCCGCACGGTATTCCTCCCACTCCTTCTTTTTTGCCTGAACAAACCGCCTCGTCGCATGAGGCCCCAGAACATCACAAATATACGCATCCTGCTCCAGCGCATGGATCGATTCCAGAAGATTGCCCGGCAGGCAATCGATCCCCTGCTCCAGACGCTCTTCCTCGGACATCGCAAAAATATTCGTATCAATGCTGTCCGGCGGCAGGATCTCATTACGGATGCCGTCCAGCCCGGCCGCCATGCAGACTGCCAGTGCAAGGTACGGGTTTGCCGCCGAATCCGGGCTTCTCAGCTCGATCCTCTGCCGTGCATCATTCATCGCCGGAATACGGATCAGCGGGCTGCGGTTCGTTGCAGACCACGCGATATAGACCGGCGCTTCGTATCCCGGAACGAGGCGCTTATAGGAATTTACCAGCGGATTCGTCACCGCCGTGATGGCCCGGATGTGCTTCATGATACCGCCGATAAAGTAATATCCCTCCCGGCTCAAGTGGATGGGACTTTCCGGGTCATAGAATACGTTAACGCCTTCTCTTGTAAGCGACATATTGATGTGCATACCGGAACCGTTCACGCCGCTTTTCGGCTTCGGCATAAAGGAGGCGTGAAGGCCGTGGCGCTTTGCGATCGTCTTCACAGCCAGCCGGACGGTCATGATACCGTCCGCCGCCCGAAGCGCCTCATCGTATCTGAAATCGATCTCGTGCTGCGCCGGAGCATCCTCATGATGGGAGGATTCCACCACGTATCCCATTTCCTCCAGCGTCAGGATCATGTCACGCCGGGCATTCTCGCCAAGATCCATGGGCCCCACATCAAAGTACCCCGCTTCCTCATGCGTCACAGTCGTCGGCCTGCCCTCGTCATCCGTATGGAACAGGAAAAATTCACATTCCGGCCCCACCTCCAGACAGTATCCCATCTCATCGGCTTCTTTTATCACCTTTTTCAAAATATAGCGCGGATCGCCGCTAAAGGGCGTTCCGTCTGCGTAATAAACATCGCAGATGAAACGGGCTACCTTGCCATGCTGCGGTCTCCACGGAAAAATACAGAACGTATCCAGATCGGGATGCAGGAACAGATCCGACTTCTCGATCCGTACAAAGCCCTCAATGG
>CAMTFT010000138.1 GCA_947071365.1 uncultured bacterium
ACACCTATTAAGTCGTCGGCAGCGTCAGATGTGTATAAGAGACAGGCGATATACAGCGTATGCAATCGCTGCTACTGCCGTCACCGCACCGATCACAGCCAGAATCCACAGTACCGTATTTTTGTGCTTCTCTTCTTCTCTTTTCTGCAATGCTGCCAAAAGCTCATCAAATTTATTCATTCTGTACACGTCCTTTCTGTATTTTAACCACGTATTTTATGATAGTATATCACAGCAAACGAATTTTTACTATAAAAACTTTTCACTTTTCAAACTTTAATAAGCTTTGCAAACGAAGCAAACATCTTTTTCACGCCGACCCGGTCAAACTCTACCGTCACTTCGTAGTCACGGCCGCCCTCCACGACATTTTTCACCGTTCCTTCGCCAAATTTGATATGGCGTACCCGGTCTCCGGCTCCATAGTCCAGCCCCGCGGATTTTTTTACCTGAAACTGCTGCGGCACAAACGCCTTTGTGCGGAATGCCTCTCTTGCCTGCTGATAATGGCTCTGCGCCCTTTCGCGTTCCTTCTTCGGCGCTTCCTTTACCTTCTCCTCGCCCTGCAGCATTTCCGGCGGAATCTCGTCAATAAACCTGGACACTCTGTTGTAATGTACCTCGCCCCGCACCATACGCTGTCTGGCTGCCGTCAGATACAGCTCCTTCATAGCTCTGGTAATACCTACGTAGCACAATCTCCGCTCTTCCTCTATATCCATCGGATCTTCCGAAGAAATGCTCATATAGCTGGGGAACATTCCATCCTCCATACCCACCAGAAATACCACCGGGAATTCCAGTCCCTTTGCACTGTGCAATGTCATCATGAGCACATGATCCGGATCCTCCTCCAGATCGTCGATATCAGCCACCAGTGCGACCTCCTCCAGAAATCCGTTCAGGCTGTGCGTCTCTTCCTCCTGGCTCTCATCATAGGCTGCCGCCTTGCTTAAAAGCTCGTCGATATTTGCGATCCGCTCCTCCGCCTCGTCCGTGCCTTCCGCTTCCAGCTCCTTCACATAACCGGTCACTTCCAGTACGTCCTCGATCAGCTCCTTCACAGAATAAAACTCTTCCTTGCTGCGGAAGGTCTGGATCATCTGCACGAAGTTCTGAAGCTTCATTGCGCTTTTGCCGATCCCCGGAATGGTCTCTGCTACCCGAAGCGCATTATAAAAGCTCGCTTCATGGGCGATGGCATACTCCTGCACTCTGGAAATCGTTGTCGCACCAATGCCTCGCTTCGGGACATTGATGATCCGGCGCACAGCCAGATCGTCCTCACCATTCGCGATCGTTTTCAGATACGCCAGAACATCCTTGATTTCCTTTCTGGCATAGAAATTTACTCCGCCGACGATCTTATACGGTATATTTGCCATCAAAAATTTTTCTTCAAACATACGGGACTGGGCATTCGTGCGGTATAAGATCGCGCAGTCACCGTATTTCCACGCTCCCCGGTTCACCTTGCCGTTAATCAGTCCGGCCACGTATTCCGCCTCCTCAAAGGCATTCATGAACTGCCGGAATTTTACCTTGTCCCCTGTGCCGTTGTCCGTCCAGAGCCGCTTGCTCTTTCTGCCCTTATTGTTGCTGATCACCTCATTCGCCGCATCAAGGATATTCTGCGTAGAGCGGTAATTCTGTTCCAGCCGGATGACCTTTGCATCCGGGAAAAAATGTTCAAAATTCAGGATATTTCCGATATTGGCCCCCCTGAATTTATAGATGGACTGGTCATCATCGCCCACCACACAGAGATTGCCGTATTTGGAAGCCAGCAGGCTGATCAGTTTGAACTGCGCTGTGTTCGTATCCTGGTACTCGTCCACCATGATAAAGCGGAACCGCTCCTGATAATACTCCAGCACCTCCGGGCAGCTCTGGAACAGCTCCACCGTCTTACAGATCAGGTCGTCAAAATCCAGGGCATTGCTGCTGTGGAGCTGCTTCTGATACTCACTGTAGACCTCCGCCACCTTTTTCATCCGGAAATCCGAGTTTGTCTTCATCGCGTACTCTTCTGGCCCCACCAGCTCATCCTTCGCCGCTGAAATGGCGCTCATAAAAAAACGCTCCTTATAGAGCTTCGTATCCACGTTCAGGCGCTTACAGATCTCCTTTATGACTGACTTCTGGTCATCGCTGTCGTAGATCGTAAAATTCGTTCCGAATCCGATCCGGTCTATGTACCGCCTCAAAATGCGGACACAGGTGCTGTGAAACGTCGCCACCCATGCGCGGTCAGCGTCCCCATCCAGCATACGGCTGACACGTTCCCGCATCTCGCCCGCTGCCTTATTCGTAAAGGTGATCGCCATAATATTCCATGGATCCACACCCTTTTCCTCCATCAGCCACGCGACTCTGTGCGTCAGCACCCTCGTTTTTCCTGACCCGGCCCCCGCAAGAATCAGCAGCGGCCCCTCATAGTGGCACACTGCTTCATACTGCTCGGGATTCAAAGAATCGTATATGCTCATCTCAGTTCCTCCGTTATTATTCCCGGCCTGCCTTTACTTACTCGTCAAATTCAGCTACGACGGTATATCCGCTCTCATCCGTAATCACCTCGACAACCGTGCCTTCCCGCACTGTCAGCCTCTCACGATTCGTATAATTCGCAGACATCGCTATTGCCGGTTCAATCGTATAGTACCAACTGGACGGAAGCACCCCTTCGGAAACCGTGACCTTATCCCCCGGCTTCACCAGGCCCTCCCGTTCCATCTTAAAATCCATTCTGCGCATCAGAGTACCTCCCGTCTCATTCCGCCTCTCCATTCTACCCGATACGGTGCTCACTTTCAAGAATAAAATCACCGGAGCCATTATATCTTCCGGTACAGTTCCTTTGCCGCAGCAAGGATCGTCCGGTATTTCTCATACTTCTCGCTGTAATCCTTCTGTGGAACGTACTCCCGTTTCGTGCGTACGAACACCTTCGCCGCCTCCGCATAGCTGCTGTAAGTCCCGTCTGCCACAGCACATATCATCGCCAGTCCTGAAATTCCGGCATCCGCATTCTCCAGAATATGCACCGGCTGTCCCAGCACATCCGCCTTCATCTGCATCAGCAGCTCCGACTTTGAACAGCCTCCCGTAGCCACGATCTTATGAATCGAAAATCCCGTGGCATTCAGGATATCGAAACACTGCTTCGTCTCAAAGCAGAGCCCTTCCAGAAGCGCCCGATACATCTGCGCCCGGTCTGTCCCGACCTCCAGCCCCAGGAACATACCCAGCGCCCGGCTGTCCGGATCCATCAGGTTGGCCCGCGTTAAATAAGGAAGGAAAAATACTTCCCCGGAATCCTCCGCGCAGTTTTCATTTGCAAGCTCAAATATATTTCTGTCCCGCGCATCTGCCAGTGCTCCGTTTCGTGCAAAATCAGCGCCGAACTCATTTACGAACCAGCGGATACTCGTTCCATGGGTATGCTGCCCCACCGGCACCATATACTGTCCCGGCTGTATGTACGGCTCCAGACAGAGCTTACGCTCAAAAAACCATTCCGTGATCTTATCCTTTCCTACCACCAGATTCAGACTCTCCGTCGAACCTTCTCCCGCCGCGATATCGCCTTCTTCCACACCTCCGGCTCCCAGCGTCGCCGCACACTGGTCATGACATCCCACGACCACCTTCAGATCCTTCGGAAGATTTATCTCCTCTGCCAGCGCCGGGCGGATCTTTCCTGCGATCGTTCCGATCGGCACGATCCTGGAAAAACGATCCAGGGGCATCTCAAAAGCATCTCCGATCTCCGAAGACCAGTCCAGCGCCATGGCATCCAGCATCAGCGTCTTGGATGCGCTGGACGGATCCAGCATCCGCTCACCGGTGAGCATATACGTGATATAATCCTCAAACATAAAGTAATGCTTTGTCTTTTTCAGAAGCTCCGGCTCATGCTCCCGCATCCACAGATGACGGTTCAGGCTGAAAAACACCCGCAACGGAAGCCCCGTGATGTGCTGTATCCTCTCGTCTCCCAGCTTTTCCCGTATCATTTCTATCGTCTCAGGCCCGCGCTCATCGAGGTAAACGATCCCGTTCCGCAGCATCCGGTCCTGCTCATCCACCATCACCACCGATTCTCCGATAGACGAAACGGAAAGCATTTTCACATCGTATCCGAAGGCTGCGATCTCCTTCAGCGTCTCCTTTGCACTGTCCCATACCGTATTCGGGTTCAGCTCCACCATGCCTTTTCCCGGATACTCAAACCCGTATTCCCGGCGGGCCGTCACCAGCACATTGCCCTGTTCATCCACAACAGAGGCCTTGCACCCGGATGTACCCACATCCAATCCAATATATCCTGCACGTTTCATCGCTCAATTACCCGTTTCTTTCCTGTCTTCATATAATCCAACACCTGCTGCTCTGACTGGATCTGCATATGCGCGCCGACTCCCTGTGAATTGATTGCACCGGCTGCAGTGGCAAATTCCGCGCACTCCCGGTTGCTCATGCCCTTCAGCAGGCAGTGAATGAACGCCGCTACAAAATTGTCGCCGCAGCCCGTGGTATCCACCGGAGTTATCTCAAAGGGATCCACGTAAAAACACTCCGTATCATTCTTAAAGAAGCAGCCCTCTGCGCCCATTTTCAGCAGGACATTCTTCACGCCTGCTGCCAGGAAGTAATCTGCAATCTCATTCGGATCCTTTTTGCCTGTCACGAACACCGCCTCATTGAAACTCGGCATCAGATAATCCGTATGCGGGTACGCCGTATCCACTCCGTGAGGCCCGATCCCTGCAAGGTCAAAATTCATATCGGCAACTGTGATCGCGCCGGACTCCTTTGCAATCTGGAAAATACGGTCAATTCCGTTCGTATCCAGCTCACCCAGGGCGAACAGGCTCGCCGCTGAGACGGCCCTCGCTTCCTTAAATATATTGATATCAAAATCCGACATCTCCGGCGTGTAGTTGCGGCCCGGCCCCACGATAAAATTGTGGTTGCCGTCCGGATGGATAAATACCATGGAGGTAAATGTCTCGCAATCCTCCACCTGCCGAAGCAGCGAAACGTCCACTCCATCCCGTTTCATATCCTCATAGATCATCGTACCGACATTCCGTGTATCTACCCTGGAAAGCAGCGCCGAGCGGTCTCCGAGCTTTGCCAGCACCACCGCCTCGTTTGCCGCGTCCCCGCCGCTGGTCAGCGTCAGAGAATCCACCAAAACCGTATCTGTCTCCCTCATAAACGCATTTTCCGGTACATTTGTCGTCAGAATATCCTGACATACCTGTCCAATGCAAATTACATCATATTTTTTATTGTTTTCGCTCATCCTGCACCTCTTTTGTCAATTTGTGTTCTGAATCTCACGCTGTACCGCATTTGTACAGCTCCTGTCTATCATTATAGTTGTTTTATTCCTTATTTTCCACCAATTCCGCGATTAATTTCCGCAACAGACGGGTATATTTTTTTGTAAAGCGCCAGCTTCCCCTGATATTCTTCATGAAAATCAGCCCGTGGCTCATAAACGCGGTCTTCCTCGATCATCTTGGCCGCCGCAGCCCTGATATCCGCATATCTTCCCGCTGCCACAGCCCCGAGGATCGCTCCTCCAAGCGTACCCGTCTGCCGGTTCTTCACCGTATGCACTGCGAGTCCAATAATGTCTGCCTTGATCTGCAAAAGCTGAGGCGACAATGCACCTCCCGGCG
>CAMTFT010000139.1 GCA_947071365.1 uncultured bacterium
AGATGTAGCTCCGTCTCGTGGGCTCGGAGATGTGTATAAGAGACAGTTTTTATATCATTTGCAGTACGCAATTTTTTCGCGTCTGTTACGTATTCTCGTTTTACGATTATATCATAGTTCCCCTGCTTTGACCAGACACGCCTCCTGGCAGCGCCGCCGCACCTTTCCCATCACGTAAAAATAACTGGGAATCAGTATCATATCCGCCCCGGCCCACGCCAGAACCTCCGCAAACAGGATCCCGTTCTCCCCAAACAGCATCGGAAGCACGAAAGCGGCCCCCGTACGCATCACAAACTCCGCAATGCCCGATACCATAGGCAGCACCGTATTGCCGAGCCCCTGAATACAGCTCCTCGTCACGTGAAGCACATACAGAACCGGCAGGAAAACCGCCATAATAAAAAGATACCGGTATGCAATATCAAGAGCCTGCGCCCCCGATCCGCCCTCTGATGAGATAAAGCAGCCGAGGATCAGACGGCCGAACAGTATCATCATCACGGTGATCAGCACCGAAGTGACCATTGATATCAGAATTCCGGCCCGAAGTCCACTGGATATCCGCTTTGTCTTCCCCGCGCCAAGATTCTGGCCGGCATACGTTACCATCGCGTATCCGTAGGAAGTGGCCGCGGTCTCCAGCAGGCCGTACAGCTTGTTCGTGGCGGTAAAACCTGCAATAAAGATAACGCCGAAGCCATTTACCACTGTCTGGACGATCATGCCGCCCACTGATATCACCGTATTCTGAAACGCCATAGGCGCACCTAACGTCATCAGCCTGGTGCAGAGCCCCGACTCCATTTTCCAGTCCTCCCGGCTCATTCTCAGGATCTCAATTTTCCCGATATGACGGATACAGTAGAGTGCCGAAAGCACCTGAGCGAGAATCGTAGCCGCTGCCGCCCCCTGTACGCCCCATCCAAAGCCAAGAACGAACAGGAAATCAAGGCATATGTTGGTAAGAGATGCCAGCACCATGGCAACAAGCGGCGTCCTGCCGTTTCCCAGCGCCCGCAGAACGGAAGCTGCAAGATTGTATGCCATGACAACGGGAATCCCGCCGAAAATAATCCTTATGTAAGCCATACAGATGGGCCGGATCTCCACCGGCGTTTTCAAAAACGAGACTGCCGCTGCTGCCAGCCCCTCACTGGCCGCCGTCAGTACCGCCGCACAGATAACAGCCAGAAGGAGGGAGTTCGTAATGACCTGCCTCAGCTTTTTATACTCCCCGGCCCCGAATTTCTGTGCCATAAGGATCGCAAAGCCCTGTGTGAAGCCCTGGATAATCCCCAGTGTCATCCAGCTCAGCCAGTCCACCGCTCCCAGCGCGGCCAGTGCTTCCACACCCAGCACTTTTCCCACCACAGCAGTATCCACGATCGTATACATCTGCTGAAAAATATTACCTGCCATAAGCGGCAGAGAAAAAAGGAGGAGCAGGCGCAGCGGTCTGCCCTCCGTCAGGTTGTTCGTCTTCATTTCTCCCTGTGTTACTACTCCTTATTTTCTTTATCCTTCCTGTATTACTACTCCTTATTTCTCTATCCCTCTTTATAAAAAACGTAAGCCGCGTATTTCCCGATGCTATCCCAGCGTCACATCCAGCACCATCATCAGCGCAAATCCCAGTGCAAATCCAATCGTCCCGAGATTGCTGTGCTCACCCTGGGAAGTCTCCGGAATCAGCTCCTCCACCACGACATACAGCATTGCCCCGGCGGCAAAAGACAGAAAATACGGAAGCAGCGGCATAATGAACCGCGCCATCAGCACGGTAAATACACCGGCAACCGGCTCCACCACGCCGGAAAGAACACCCATCCAGAAAGCCTTTGGACGGCTCATTCCCTCCTCACTGCGAAGAGGAAGGCTGATAACAGCTCCCTCCGGGAAATTCTGGATCGCAATTCCGATAGACAGTGCAAAGGCTCCTGCCAGTGTGATTTCGGACCGATCCGCCACCATTCCCGCAAAGATGACACCCACCGCCATCCCCTCCGGAATGTTATGCAGCGTCACAGCCAGAAGCAGCATTGTCGTTTTCTTCAGCTTCGCACGCAGTCCCTCAGCCTCGGCACACCCCAGATGCAGGTGCGGAACGAGTTTATCCATCGCAAGTAAAAAAACGAAGCCCAGCCCCAGACCGATAACTGCCGGCAAAAAAGCGAAGCGCCCCATCGCCTCTGACATATCCATAGCGGGTATCAGAAGCGACCATACCGACGCGGCCACCATGACACCCGACGCAAATCCAAGGAGCGTCTTCTGTACTTTTTGATTCAATTCCCCTTTCAGGAAAAATACACAGGCTGCGCCCGCCGAAGTACCGAGAAACGGCAGCAGCAGCCCTGCAAATACTTCCTTCATTCAAAGCTCCTTCTCTGTTTTAAACTCTATATTAGCATATTATACCCGCAGGCTTCGCGTGTTAGTCCCATTTAATAAAACATTGCAGGCCAGAAGCATCTCAGAACGGACACCTCTACAGATCCTTCTCTGAGATATTTCTGAACGTGTCACGTTTTGCTTTGAACACGCTGTTGTCATGCGTTCAGCACAATATCCTCCAGCCTGCGTTTCGGCACGTAATGGACATCATTTTCATCGCGGTAGTACGCTATCGGCTCATCCATACCCACTTCTGTCAGCACGACTTTTTCCGCCGGCTTTCCGATCGCCACGATCAAAAGCGGCGCCAGATAATCCGCCAGCCCAAGCTTTTCCTTCACTGCCCCGGCATTAAAATTGCCTATCATACAGCCCCCAAGTCCCATCTCAGTAGCGCAAAGAAGAATCGTCTGGGCTGCAATTCCCACATCCTTCTGAAATCTTGCCAGAGCTTCCCACACCCGGGTATCCTGGCAGATCACGATAAAGCCCGTGGGACACATCCCTTTGTGCGGCAATTCCAGCTCAGGAAGCCCCTTCGCCCAATTTGTCATTTTCTGTATCTTATCTACCTCTTCCTTTTCCCACGCGAGGTAATAACGGAGCGGCTGCTGATTGACACTGGATGCCGCCAGTCTCGCACAATCCACCATTTCCAGCAACTCTTCCTTCGTAATACGACGGCTTTCATCATAACCACGGTAGCTTCTGTTTGCTTTCACCAAATCCTTCAGCATATTTTCTTCTCCTTTGCATATCCTGGCTTCACAGCCCGTCCGGGCAAAATTTCAGCGCCAGTGTAAAGACATGATCCATCCCTGCACTGACGCTACCATCATAAAACATTTTTCCGGAAATGTAAACCGCTCCCGGCGATTGCCTGTCCCATTTTCTCAGTATCCTTATCCGCCTCTACACAGCAACGGCAGCTTTCGCAGTTTTCCCCGCCACATCGTAAGCTTCCACCGCGTTCTGCATCAGAACGGAATCCGTGGGATACGCAAGGGACGCACCGCCTATTTTCTGATACTTTTCACTGCCTCTTCCCAGCAGAAGTATCATCGTCTTTTCTTTATTCTCCTCCGCGATCCGAATTGCCTCCTGAAGAGCCTCTCCCCTCTCTTCAATACAATCACAGGGACATCCTGTCATCTCCACATATCCGCGAACCTGCTGCGCGATCTCCCCTTGGCATTCCGGCCCGGGATCGTCCGACGTGATCAGTACGTGATCGGAAAACATCCCCGCAATAAGCCCCAGCTCACGTCTGCGGTTCAGCGCCTTTCCCCCGGGACATCCGAACACGGTAACGATTCTTTTGCAGGAGCCATATTCCTGAAAAACAGCATCAAAGAGCTTTTCAAAACTCAGCCTGTTGTGGGCGAAATCAACGATTCCAAAGATCTTCCCATTTGCACTCCGAAACGTCTCCATCCGCCCCGGAACCCGCGTCCTGGCAAGCGCCCGCTGCATACAGTGCAGCGGAATCCCGTAAACGTAGCCTGCTGCAATCGCCGCCATGGCATTTTCTATATTAAATCTCCCCTTCATAGCCAACTGGAACCACCCCGAGAACCGGTCGCATTTTACGCGGAAGCTGATCCCCTCCTCCAGCATCCGCACGTCGCTGTAACGCAGATCCGCCTTCGGATGTCTGCCAAAAGTCACGATCCTTCCGGACTTTCTTGCTGCCTTCAAAATACGCTGCCTGTGATCCGAGTCCATATTGATGCAGGCTGTCTCACTCTGACGGAAAAGAGACAGCTTTGAGCTGAAATAATCCTCAAAATCCTCATGCTCCACAGGGCTGATATGATCCTCTGAAATGTTCAGGAAAATTCCCACCTGAAAACGCAGCTCTCTCACGCGTTTGTATTTCAGCGCCTGGCTGGATACCTCCATGGTCACATGAGAAAGGCCGTTATCTCTTGCCTTTGCCAGAAATTCATGCAGCGCCGGGGCTTCCGGCGTCGTCATGACCGCATCCTCCCATTTTTCCCCGTCATAATTCTGGATCGTGGAAAGCAGGCCCGTCGCTTTTCCCCCCTGCTCCGCCATCCACTCGTCCAGCATCGCTTTCAGATACCAGGCGGTGGTCGTTTTCCCCTTTGTCCCGGTGATTCCTGTCACGCAGGGAATTCCCGGCTCATATCCAAAATACACAGCGGAAGCCGCAGCCATGGCCTTCCTGATATCCGTTACGATGAGCCCGGTCAGAGCATGTCCCGCCTCATATGAAAATTCACTGATATACGATGATGCTCCCCGTCTGACCGCCTCCTGCAGATATTCCTCCCGGAACGTCGCTCCCTTGCAGATGAACATCGTCCCCTCTGCGGCCTTTCTCGAGTCACACGTCAGCCATTCAACCTTCTCTGATTTTGCCTCCCCCTCTATTCTTTTCAACAGTCCGCGCTCCCCGAGAACTGCCGCCATACCTTCTACTGTTATCATCACACTTTTCCTCCCGGCCATCCCTTTCTGATACATCGGTTTCAAATTAACTGGACTTTATAAACCGCTGTACTGGCAGATGATACTCCCTCATCCGCTTCCGGAGAGCCCTATATCTATTAGATGCATTTCTGTGCCAAATCGTTTCACGCTTCCCCTAAATATTCTTCCAGCGTGATTCCCCGGCTCATGATCTCCTGCGCGGCCTCTCTGCCGACATACCGGAAATGCCACGCCTCATAATCAATTCCTGTAATATCCCCTTTTCCCTTCGGATAACGGAGAATAAATCCGTACCTGCTGCAATTCTCCTGCAGCCACCTATTTTCCGGCGTATTTTCCTGCTGCTCATCAAGGATCTGATAGTTCAGTGAAACAATATCCACCGCCAGCCCCGTCTCATGTTCACTGTATCCCGGCGGCATCGTCTCCCTTGTCTCCTTCTCATACGCCTGCTGGTACGTCAGCCCTTCATTTGCCATGGATGATTCAATATCCTCCTCCAGAAGCTTCTTCTGGTACTCGGTATCCCGATAACCGGAGGCCACCACAAATTCCCGGCCGTCTGTTGAGCCATCTGTCAGCATTTCCTTCAGCGCATCGTACATCTCAACTGACACGGCACAGGATTTGTTTTGAAGCCAGTAAAGCTGTATCTCATAATCCTCCGGAAGCGCATGGTCCTTGTTCACAAGCAATAAAAGATCATCCTCCTGCATGTCATCTGTACTTTTCGCCGCTGCTCCTTCCCACGATGCTGTTTCCCCTGATCCTGTATGCTGCCGTGTATTCTGCCCTGCATCTGTCTCTTATACACATCTGACGCTGCCGACGACTTAATAGGT
>CAMTFT010000140.1 GCA_947071365.1 uncultured bacterium
ACCTATTAAGTCGTCGGCAGCGTCAGATGTGTATAAGAGACAGGTAGAAGAATGTCGCATATTTATAAGGGCACGTTGGGGCTGATCGGAAATACACCTCTGGTGGAAGCGGTCAATCTTGAGAAGAAGCTGGGACTGGAAGCGACGCTTCTTGTGAAGCTGGAGTATTTCAATCCGGCGGGCAGCGTGAAGGACCGCGTTGCAAAGGCCATGGTGGAGGATGCAGAAGAGAGAGGAATCCTGAAGGAAGGTTCTGTGATCATCGAGCCCACATCAGGTAACACAGGAATCGGCCTGGCTGCCATTGCCGCATCGAAGGGATACCGTATGATACTGACGATGCCGGAGACGATGAGCGTTGAACGGAGGAATATCCTGAAAGCGTACGGCGCAGAAGTGGTGCTGACGGATGGAAGCAAGGGAATGACAGGGGCGATCGAGAAGGCAGATGAGCTGGCGAAGGAGATTCCGAACAGCTTTATTCCCGGACAGTTCGTCAATCCGGCCAATCCGGAGGCTCACAGGAGGACGACGGGGCCGGAGATATGGAACGATACGGACGGTGCGGTGGATATCTTCGTAGCCGGTGTCGGTACGGGCGGTACGTTGACCGGTACAGGTGAGTTCCTGAAATCAAAGAAGGCGGATGTGAAGATCGTGGCGGTAGAGCCATCTTCTTCCCCGGTACTTTCTGAAGGCAAGAGCGGCCCCCATGCGATTCAGGGCATCGGAGCCAATTTTGTTCCTGAGGTGCTGAATACCTCCATTTATGATGAGATCATTACGATTAAAAATGAGGATGCGTTTACTGCTGCGAAGCTCCTTGCAAAGAGCGAAGGCGTTCTCGTGGGGATTTCCTCCGGCGCAGCGCTCCACGCAGCCATCGAACTGGCAAAGCGCCCGGAGAATAAGGGTAAGACGATCGTAGCGCTTTTGCCGGACACGGCAGACAGATATTATTCCACACCGCTGTTTGAGGGATGACAGTTGTTGTCTACAGCGGCGTGATCCGTGCCGCAAAAAGGCCCTGACGCGCTGAAGTGTGAAAGTTTTTCTCTGATGATGTAAAAAGCGGATTGCATTTTGTGCGTGTGAGTGGTATGATGAAACATAAGTTTTCACGCCCCGCGCGGGATGAAAATAAGGCCGTCTCTGGCGGACTACGAAAAGAAAGAAGGATGAGGATTATGAAAAAAGGTTTATCAAAGGTACTGGCTCTGTCACTGACGGTTTCTGCTGTTGCAGCATTTGGCATGACAATGGCTGCAGGCGCAGAAGAGGACAAGACCATTACAGTGGCAGCTTCCCCGACACCGCATGCTGAGATCCTGGCAGAGGCAGCGAAGCTTCTGGAGGAGCAGGGATGGACACTTGAAGTAGAAGAGTTCGATGACTATATCCTGCCGAACGAGGTAGTTGAGAGCGGTGAGATCGATGCAAACTATTTCCAGCATATCTCTTACCTCAACAGCTTCAACGAGGAGAAGGGTACACATCTCGTAAATGCAGGCGGCATCCATTATGAGCCGTTTGGTATTTATCCGGGTACAAAGTCCAGCCTTGACGAGCTGGAGGACGGCGATGTGATCGCGGTGCCGAACGATACGACAAACGAAGCAAGAGCGCTTCTTCTTCTGCAGGAGAACGGTGTGATCACACTGGCAGAGGGCGCAGGCATTACTGCTACGGTGAACGATATTGAAGAAAATCCGAAGAACATAGAGCTTCTTGAGCTGGAAGCAGCACAGGTTCCGCGTGTTCTGGAAGAGGTGGCATTTGCTGTTATTAACGGCAACTACGCACTGGATGCAGGGCTGTCTGTAGGCGAGGATTCTATTGCACACGAGTCATCTGATTCTGAAGCAGTACAGGTATATGTGAACGTGATCGCTGTTAAGGAAGGCAACGAGAACAGCGAGAAAACGCAGGCGCTGGTAAACGTTCTGAAGTCTGACGAGATCAGAACATTTATCACAGATACGTACAACGGAGCTGTTATTCCGTTTGATGAGGCAGCAGATGAAGAGGTCGAAACAGAGGCAGCAGAGACAGAAGCGGCAGAGGCTGAGACGGAAGCTGTTACGGAATAAAGAGCAGTCAGGTTCCCTGGGCCTGCACAATATCTGAAAATATTACGTAAAAACGGGGGCTGTTATGGGATTAACATCTTGCAACAGCTCCCATTTTACGTTATACTCGATACTGTTCAGTGTGAGAGTACGATGGAGGAAAGTATGGAACCGATTATTAAAATTGAGCATTTGGATAAAGAATTTAAGCAGAAGGATATGAATGTACATGCCCTTAAGGACGTGAGCCTTGATATATACAAGGGCGATATATATGGAATCATCGGCATGTCCGGCGCCGGTAAGAGTACACTTGTGCGCTGTCTGAATTTTCTGGAGCGGCCCACGGGGGGCAATGTCTGTGTAGACGGAAAGGATCTTGCATCCCTTACGGAGAAGCAGCTACGGGAGGCGCGCAAGGATATCGGAATGATTTTCCAGCATTTCAATTTGTTGATGCAGCGCAGCGTGGTGGACAACGTCTGTTTCCCGCTGGAGATCGCGGGCATGAAGAAGAGCGAGGCCCGGGTGAAGGCCATGGAGTATCTGAAGATCGTTGGCCTGGAGGAAAAGGCAAAGGCGTATCCGGCGCAGCTTTCCGGCGGCCAGAAGCAGAGGGTAGCGATCGCCAGAGTGCTGGCTTCTGATCCGAAGATTCTGCTGTGCGACGAGGCCACCAGCGCGCTTGACCCGCAGACGACGAAATCCATTCTGCAGCTTTTGAAGGAGATCAACCAGAAGTATGGCATTACCATTGTGGTTATCACGCATGAGATGGCGGTCGTACAGGAGATATGCAGTCACGTGGCGATCATCGACCACGGAAATCTGGTGGAGCACGGAAGAGTGGAGGACATTTTCCAGTCACCGAAGTCGAAAGAGGGGAAAAAGCTGATCTACCAGGGCTTTGAACGTGTCGTGGAGATGAAGGGAAGACGGTGCGTGCGTATCGTCTTTTCAGAGAATTCCTCCTTTGAGCCGGTCATCGGCAATATGGTGCTGGCTTTCAAGACACCCGTCAATATTCTTTATGCGAATACGAAGGATCTGGACGGCGTGGCGAAGGGCGAGATGATACTTCAGCTTCCGGAGGATAAGATTCTGGGAGACAAGATGATTACATATCTGAAGAGCGCAAAACTGGGAGTAGAGGAGTTGGAAGACTATGTTGGATGAGAAAGTAATTATGATGATTATCAGCGGTATCGGGGAGACTTTGTATATGACACTGGTGCCGACGATTTTAGGCTATATCATAGGAATGCCGCTTGGAATCCTTCTTACGGTGACGGACAAGGACGGCATCAGGCCGAATGCGGCAGTATACAAGGTAATTGATTTTATTTCCAATATTTTCCGAAGCATCCCGTTCCTGATCCTTCTGATCATGCTGATTCCTCTGACGAGGATGATCGTAGGCAAGAGCTACGGCTCCAACGCCATGATCGTTTCTCTGACGATTGCGGCGGCGCCTTATATTGCCAGGATGGTGGAGTCCTCACTTAAGGAGGTAGACCATGGTGTGATCGAGGCAGCTCAGAGTATGGGAGCAAGCAACTGGACGATCGTCACGAAGGTACTGCTGACAGAGGCAAGGACTTCCCTGATCGTAAATGCGACCATCGTTACAGCGACGATCCTGGGATATTCCGCTATGGCAGGTACGGTAGGAGCGGATGGTCTTGGTGCTATTGCGGTGCGCTACGGATACAACCGCTATCAGTTTGACATCATGCTGGTGACTGTGATTATTCTGGTGCTGCTGGTGCAGATCATGCAGGGAATCGGTATGATGCTTTCGAGGAAGTTTGACAGGCGTCGTACCTCATGACAATTGTTATGTTGATTTGATATAAGGGCGGCATAGATTCAGAAATATCTCAGAGAAGGGCCTACAGGTGTGTCCGCTTTGAGATATTTTTGAATCTATGCCGTTTTAGTTGACAAAGAGCAGGCTGGAGGATGACTCCGGCTTTTTTACGTTGCGGGGAAATAGGAAAAATCGAAGAAAACGTAAAGTAATTAATTTATTGACACAAAGAAAGCCTTTTATTATAATGAAAATCAGGAAGGTGGTGATACGATGGCGGGAAAGAACACGCGCGGAGCAGGCAGAAAACCTGTTTTTACAGAAACTGAGATTGAGATGATTAGAAAAAGGCGTGATGACGGTGAGACAGTTACAGCACTGGCAAAGGAGCTGGGAGTTTCCCGGCAGACGGTTTCATCGTATTTGCACCACAAAGATATGGATGCTTCTTTTGTGTACAGAAGTATTGCTGCGTGGAAGAAGCTGAATCGCGCGTTTCAGGGAATTGATCTGTCTGAATATACGATGCGAATGGATTATATGTACAAGGAAGATATATGCTCCGTGATCCTTGTTAATTACCGGAAACAGAAGATTGCGGTCATAAATGAGACGGATGATTTGATTCACCGAGCGTTTGGTGTCCGGGTTAGGCCGGGCTGGAAGGAGTTTGAGGAATTTCTGGAGAGCCGCTGTTTTCCGCGAACCAGGGACAGGATCCGCATGGTGCTGGAGGATATGGGACTGGATTTTTATGACCCGCTTTCCATTATTGAGAAGACAGAGGGCAGGATGGCGGAGGATGGGCAGTGGATACGGATCTACCGGTTATGCATATGAGGAAGGCAAACCCATGACACGTGCGATAGCTATGCAGACAATGTAGATACAGATTTGCCGGTCATACAGGAAAAGGAGGAACGGGATGGAGACAATTGAGATTTCCTGTGAAAATATCAGGACAGGCACAGGTCATTCCTCGAAGGGCAATCAGCTCAAATGGAAGGTGGGAGACTGGTGGTATAAGGCGGATGCTTTTGGATACGAAAGCCTTTCTGAAGTCATTGCTTCGCATTTCCTTGGTAAATCGAATCTTTCACCGGATGAAGTTGTTTTATATGAGCCGGTCTGGATCGTCTACCATGGACGAAAATACCGTGGCTGCAGGAGCCGGAGCTTTCTGGGTGGGGGCGAAGAGCTTGTTACGCTGGAACGGCTGTCCAGGGCGTATACGGGATTCAGTCTGGCGGGAATGTTTGCAAGGATAGACGATACGAAGGAACGGATCCTATATGCGGAAGAGCTTGTGCGCAACACGACGGGCATAGAAAATTTTGGCATTTATCTGTTGAAGATGCTGGAGATTGACGCATTTTTCCTGAATGAGGACAGGCACACGAATAATATTGCGCTGCTGTATGAGCCGGAGCACAGAACATACAGGCTTTGTCCTTTTTTTGATATGGGGCTTTCCATGTTTTCTGATACGAGAGAAGAATATCCGCTGGGCGGTTCCCTTGAGGCATACAGAAAAGCCATTCAGGCAAAACCGTTCCACCGGGATTTTGATGTACAGCTCGATGCTGCGAACGAGTTGTACGGCAGTTTTTTGAAGTTTGAGATGATATGCAGCCATGGTGCAGATATTCTGGAAGAGCTGGATGGGAAATATCACATTTTCGCAGGTGGAGATGAGATGGTATATATAAAGGAAGAGGCAGAGCGCGTGGATGCGGTGCTGCGGTATCAGGCGGGCAAATACAGATATATGTTTGCGTGATCAGCCAGATAT
>CAMTFT010000141.1 GCA_947071365.1 uncultured bacterium
TACACCTATTAAGTCGTCGGCAGCGTCAGATGTGTATAAGAGACAGCCCGGGTATTCAGCGAAGATCCGGACGTACTGATCGTTGCGCAGCCGACCAGAGGCGTGGATGTCGGAGCGCAGGAATTTATTCACAACCGGCTTCTTGATCTGAGAGATGAAGGAAAGGCAATTCTTCTGATTTCTGCGGATCTGGATGAAGTACGGAGACTTAGCGACCGTCTTGCTGTCATCTATGATGGACAGATCGTGGCAGAGAGTGTTCATGATACCTGGGATGAGATGGAGCTTGGACTTCTGATGACCGGAAGCAAGATGGAAGAGGAGGATACACATGAACAGAATTAAAGGAAAAAATATTGTTCAGAGCGGGGTTTTTTATTCTATTGTTGCATTTCTTCTGTCTGTGGTCATCAGTGGAATTATTCTCGCGGTCTGCGGATATAATCCTTTCACTGCCTATTCAGCGATTCTGGTAGGATCCTTTGGCAGTCTTCGGGGAATTGCTCAGGTATTGACCCAGGCGACTCCGCTGATCTTCACGGGTCTTGCGTTTACGCTGGCAAAGAAAGCTTCTCTTATCAATCTGGGCGTGGAAGGTCAGATGTACTTCGGAGCATTGGGAAGCGCATTAGTTGGAACCATGGATCTTGGTCTTCCGGCAATCATACATATTCCGCTTGCAGTACTGGGGGGTATTGTGTTCGGTGCGTTGTTTGGTGCGGTTATCGGTGTGCTGAAGGTAAAATTTGGTTCTAATGAGGTTGTAGCGGGAGTTATGCTGAACTCCATCGCGACTTATATTGTGGGATATCTTCTGAACGGGCCTCTTCTTGCAGAGGGAAGTCCGGTTGCTCAGACGGAGCGGGTGGTTCCTTCCGCTTTGCTTCCGAGGGTATTTCCAAAGTATCAGTTGTCGATCATGATTTTTATTGCGATCGTCGCCTGTATTTTTATGAAATGGTTCATTGACCGTACGACTCTGGGATATGAGATCCGAAATGTAGGTATCAGCCCCAAAGCGTCGGAAACGGCAGGTATCAATATTGGAAAAGCGATGATGATTGCTTTTTGCGTATCAGGCGGTATTGCAGGACTGGCAGGTGCAAATCAGGTTCTGGGCGTGGACCGGAGACTGATCAGTGATTTTTCACCGGGATACGGATTTAACGGAATTGCTGTAGCGGCGCTTGCTACGGACAATCCGATCGGTGTTATTTTTGCAGGTATCGTCTTTGGCGTACTGGAAGCCGGGGCAATGGAAGTAAACCGTAGTACCGGTATTCCGGTAGAGTTCGTGGATGTCATTCAGGCAATGGTAGTTATCTTTGTATCGGCTCCGCTGCTTGTAGGAGAGCTGGGCAGAGTAAAGAATCTGTTCACCCGGAAGACAAAAGCTTCAGCAAAGGAGGTGTAGGGAATGTCAGTCATTTTTACATATTTTACGGCGATTATCAGTTCTACGATCATCATGGCGATTCCCCTTATCTTCGCTGCTGTCGGCGGCACGTTTTCCGTGCGGGGCGGCGTTATGGCGCTGGGACTGGAGAGTATGATGATGTGTGGGGCCTTTTTCGGTGTAGTGGGGTCATACTTTTCAGGAAGCGTTGCGATAGGCCTTCTTACAGGTATTCTGGGAGGTATGCTGATTGCCCTGTGCCATGGAATTCTGTGTATCCGTTACCGGATGAATCAGGTTATCAGTGGTGTTGGTCTTAACCTGCTGGCAACAGCGGCGACAACACTGATGCTTCAGGTCATCTGGGGAAATAAGGGAACATCAGAGATGGTAGCCTCCGTGGATCAGAATATCGGAGGACCTATACCAATTATCAGTGATCAGTCTTTTAACTTTTTCGTTATGCTTGCTGTAGTGATCATCGGCTGGATCGTACTGTTCAAGACGAGATACGGCCTGCGTCTGCGAATGGTCGGTGAAAACCCGAAGGCGGCCAGTGCAGTGGGACTTCGTGTCCATGCGCTGAAATATTCGGGCGTACTGATCTGCGGCGCTTTGGCCGGTTATGGCGGAGCGTATTTATCACTGGATCACCTGAACATGTTTGTACGTGGAATGACGGCAGGCCGCGGTTATATCGCTGTGGCAATCGCGATCCTGGGCCGGTATAATCCGGTGAGGGTAGTATTCTGCGCACTGCTGTTCGGATTCTGCGACGCGGTTCAGATCTATCTGCAGGGCCAGGGGGTTCCCGCACAGCTTGTACAGATGATACCGTACGTTGCAACCCTGGTCGTACTGGTGGTAGGTGTAAGACATATCCAGCCGCCGGCAGGTGTAGGAAAGCATGAGACAGATTAAATACAGGATTATAGAGGAGGTATTTTTGTGAGCAGATTATTAGACACGATTCCAATGGCCCCGGATGGGGTGCGCCTGACAGACATTTATCAGGAGAGTGCACAGTTTCCGGGAGCTGTGGTAGAGAATGGAACTTTGAGACTGCATTACCAGAGCTTTGAGAACCGCCATGATACCTTAAAGGTAGGTGTTATGGGAGAAAATGGCCTGGAAGATGTGGAAGTCATTTCCGGTGAAGGTGAAGTGCTGTATCCGGTCGGCCTGAAATTTGGTGAGACGGTATGGTATGCGTGGAGTGAGACAAAGAACGGAAACTGGGTTCTTTGTGCCCGTTTCCTGAAGGATGGCAAATGGAGCGGGATCCTGACCATCGACGAAGGCGAAGCGGTGCTTTATCCGAACCTGTTCGTGTGCAAAGGAAAACTGTATCTGGCATGGACAAGACAGCATAAGGATGCAGCCGAGGCAATGCTTGGCGAGCTGACGGAAGATGGAATTTCAGGAGCAGAATGCATCTCAGTGACCGGAGAAGCATACCGTGTGAACGGCTGTGAAGGCGGCGACGGAAATCTGTATGTGACGTATGACGCTTATGCAAATGGCGCATACCATGCTTTTGCCAGAGTGAAGACAGAGGCAGGATGGAGCCAGGAAGTGAAGCTGAATGAGGGCAAGGAATGGGTGTGCGGCCCGAGAGTGATCCGTTCAGGCGCAGGAGCAACCGTCTGCTGGTATACATTTGATTATGCGGCGGAATTCTCCCTCTGTGATGCAGAGCTGACAGTAGAAGACGGAGCTTTCAAAGCTTCTGCACCTTCTGTAATCACCAGCAATAAGGGCTGGTATCTTGATATGTATGCAGTAGCGGATGAGAGCGGACTTCAGGTTCTGACGTATACGTGGGGCAAGGATATGATTCAGGTTCGTTACAGAAGAGACGGTGAGATGTGGAGTCTTCCGGCACAGGTATCCTTTGAGGATGTGCATTGTACCGTACATCCGTTTATGCTGATTGAGGACGGCATGATCTATATGCCATGGCAGTTTGCATTCCGGAATGGTCATTTCGACAGAAATGCTCAGCTCGTTGTCACGAAATTTGATACAGAGACCATCGATAAGAGAGGCAATGCGGATATTGAGTCGGCAATCACAACATTTACCCTTCCGATTGAAGCAGAGAAGCATTTTGACAAGCATACACCGGAAGAAGTTGATAAGTGGCTTGCAAAGAACGGATATTCTCAGAAGCTTTTATTCGGTGATATTCATGGACAGAGCAACCTTTCCGACGGTATGGGCTACATTGACCAGTATTACCGCAGAAGCCGGGATAAGGCAGATCTGCAGTTCTCATGCCTGACCGACCATGACTGCTATCCGGACTGGCTGTGTCAGTCTGAGTGGGAGCTGATGCGCACCACCGCCCGTCTGATGGATACGGATAATGAACTGACATGTCTGCTTTCCTATGAGTGGACACCGAATGAGTATCAGTACGATTTTGGACATAAGAACGTATATTTCCGGGATGATGAAGGCGATATTTTCCGTTCCGGCGAATCCTGTGGAATCACGCCGACGGATCTGTACGCAAGCATCAAGAAATACAAAGCAATGTGCATTCCGCATCATCCGGCGGCAGACTGGGGATTTGTAAGCGCAGCTACCGACTGGTCCTTCCATGATGATGAGGTGGAGCGCCTGGCAGAGATCATGTCCAGACATGCACCGTATGAGGATGACGAGAGCCAGAGCAAATACACGAAGAATATCAAGAAGATGCCGCGTCACAGCGTTCAGAATGCTCTGTCAAGAGGATATCGGATGGGCTTTACGGCAGGAAGCGATTCTCACCAGATGGATCACGGTATTGAGGGCGGTATCGTGGCAGTTTATACGGATTCCCACACCAGAGCAGGTATCTGGGACAGCATGTATGACCGCAGAACGTACGGAACTACAGGCGCGAGAATTCTGTTATCCTTCAAGGCCAACGGAAATGTCATGGGCAGTGAGATGAAGCTTGCCAAGGGAGAACCGGTCAACTTTGAGATCAGTGTATTTGGAACAAAAGAGGTTAAGGTAGATCTTCTTCGCAATAATGAAGTGATCAGAACCTGGGAGCCGGGAAGCGAGACTCTCGATGTGACATACACAGACTGCGGATGCAGTGATTCAGATTATTATTACGTAAGAGTGACCCAGCCGGATGATCATATGGCATGGGGAAGCCCTGTCTGGGTAGACAGAGTATAAGTTTTTCAGGAAACTTCCTGTATGGACCGTAGTGGTTGATACAGGAAGTTTTTTCTTTGTCTGATGCGGAAGGTGTTGAGACTGTGTCTGACGTGGTGTATACTTTAATGGATTTGACGTTAGAATATTTGTTTTGGAGGGCAGAAATTTTCGATGTACAGTGAAGCATTTTGTAAAATTTATAATGAATTTGGCTGGAACTATTTTCCGAGGGCTTTCGGCGAGCAGCTTCTGGAATGGCTGAAGCAGAATCAGGTGACAGTGAGGACGAGCCTTGATCTAGCCTGCGGCACGGGAATACTGTGTGAAGTTCTGTATGAGCACGGAATCCTGTCAAGCGGCATGGATTTTTCCCAGGGCATGATCGACATTGCAAGGAAAAGCAATCCGAACATACCGTATGATGTTGCGGACATGATCCTGTACCGGCCCCAGAAGCGCTTTGACCTCGTAACATGCACCGGGGACGCGCTGAACCACATCATAGATCTTGCGGACGTGGAGAAGATATTCCGGAATGTATACGGATATCTGAACAAGGGCGGATACTTTATTTTTGATATCCTCAATGAAAAGGAGGTCTCCACTGGAGCGCCGATCGACCTGGATTTCAGTGATACAGTAAAGGCCCGGTTCGAGATCACGCAGAACGAGGCCGGGATCGTCAATTTGAAGACGGCTGTGTTTGAGAACGGAGTGCTTCAGTTCGAGGAAAATATCACGGAGACGGTGCATGACCCGGAGGCCGTGTGCAGCCTTCTTCGCAAATGCGGGTTCCGGGTGGTAAAGTGTGACAAGCAATTGTTGGATGATGCGAAAGTGCAGGGGACGACGTGGTTTGTTATTGCGGTGAAGGACTGATGCCGGAAAAGACGGCAGATTAGTTTAATGATCAATCCAATGCTGCCCAAAGTCCTCACTGCCAGATTATCTGGTGGTGAGGACTAATTGCCCGACGGGCGCACATCGCAGACCTCGAAATTACAGGTAATTGATAGGAATCACTTTGTCGTTTCCGCGCAGGGTTACGAGGTTGTCATACAAGCCTGTCTCTTATACACATCTGACGCTGCCGACGACTTAATAGGTGTA
>CAMTFT010000142.1 GCA_947071365.1 uncultured bacterium
TACACCTATTAAGTCGTCGGCAGCGTCAGATGTGTATAAGAGACAGGGCAAAGCAGGTCGGGATCATGGATGTCCATTATTTCAGCAGGCTGTTCAAAAAGAAGATGGGAAAATCGCCTTCCAAATACCGGGAGGAACGCGGCTGAAACGTACGCAGGGCGTGACGGCCTGAGTGGCCAGAGGTTTGTGTTGACGAACTTTTGTTGTTGTGTTATGTTGAAATTGATATGATATGATGCCGGAAGCGGACGGATTTTGCTTCCGGTGTCCATACTATTTTGTGAAAGGGAGGACGTGAGACTGAGATGGCAGATAAGGAAAGAATAAAAAGCTATGCAGTCAGGATCGGGGTCGTACTTGTCTGTTCCGCAGCCTTTGTAGGCGTCTCCGGCGGATTGATGAGTGTGGCAGACGGCGCGGGAGCGAAGCTGCCGGGTGAGGTTGAGTACATTCGTGTGGAAGCGCCCGAGGCATCAAATGAAAACGGCGTGGTAACAGCGGAGGAATGGGCCGCGGTATATCCGGAGATCGTTGCCTCATACAAGGCGAATGACGACAACAATTATCGGGTGGATTACCTGGAGCAGGATCCGTATATCGCGACGCTGTATGAGGGCTTCGGTTTTGCGAAGGATTATACGAGCGCTGTTTCGCATACGTATACACTGGAGGATGTATCCGCGACGGAGCGGCCCCATCCGCTGGCAAACTGCCTGACGTGCAAGACACCGGATTATACGAAGCTGGTAAATGATATGGGCGTGGACGCTTACAAGCTGGACTTTGAGGAGACGCATGCCCAGATGAATGAAAACATAAGCTGCTACAACTGCCACGAGAACCAGGCGGGAGACGGCGGCAAGCTGGTGGTCACACATTCCTATATGGTGAATGCACTGGGAGAGGATATGAGCAATGTAAATGCCGCGACTCTTGCATGCGGACAGTGCCATATCGAATACTATTTTGATCCAGACACGAAGGCGACCAGTGTGCCGTATGACAGCGTAGCTGCCATGGATCCGGAAAAAATGCTCGCATATTATAATGAGATGGGATTTTCAGACTGGACGCAGGAAAGCACCGGCACAGGCATGTTGAAGGCGCAGCATCCGGAGTTTGAGACCTTCATGAACGGCAGCCTGCATGCATCTGTCCTGAACTGTGCGGATTGCCATATGGCTACCGCCGTATCAGAGGACGGCGTGACGTATACAAGCCACAAGTGGGAGAGCCCGCTGGCAAATCAGGCGATCCTCGATACCTGCGTGGAATGTCACGGCACAGAGGACATGACAGAAAAAGTCCATGCGATCCAGGAAGAAGTGACGGCAAGGGAGAAGGAAGTCGGAGAGAAGCTGGCAGAGCTTAAGACGACGCTGGCGGATGCCGTTGCAGCGGGTGAGATGTCAGAAGATGAGCTGAATGCAGTGCGTTCCCTGTACCGTGACGCTCAGTGGTACTGGGATTACGTATATGTGGAGAACAGTGAGGGCGCGCACAATTCATCGCTTGCAAAGAGATGTCTGGACAAGGCGGAAGACCTTGCTGACGAAGCACTGAGCCTGTTCGAAGCTTAATATGACTTTGTGTTACAGTTCAGCCATGCAAAAATGGGAGGACAGACCGTGCAAGCTTGCGTAGCAAGTGGGTCTGCGGCTTGTATGGCGTATCGGCTGAACTGCAACGATTATGCAAAAACCGTGCGAGGGTCGGAGCTTCCGGCCCTCATGCTTTGTGCGAAAGCAATGAGCCGTGCCAGACAGTGCCAAGGAGCAGATGCCGGGAGTTTGCGCACGGCTACATAATACATAACGGGAGACAGCACATGAAACAATTGAAAAAGGCAGGTAAATTCCTGTGTTCCATGAAATTTGCAATTATCCTTCTGATAGTTCTGGCGCTGGCCTGCACTGTCGGCAGCGTGATTCCCCAGGGTGAACCGACATCATGGTATACAACGAATTATTCCCAGCAGGCGGCAGGAGCGGTGATGCTCTTCGGGCTGAATGATATTTTCCATTGCTGGTGGTTCGTTGTTCTGACTCTGTTCCTCTGTGTAAATCTGCTCTTTTGCAACATCCTGCACTTTCCGAGACTGATGCGGCGAATGAAGAGCGGTTTTACCCCGGTAAAAAGCATTTCCGGCTGGGATGGAAAGGATGCCCTGCTGATGAAAGGTGAGCCGGACGGGCTGTTCGCGAAGCTGGGTTTTCGTAATGTGCGCAGTGGAAAGATGGCAGTATGTAAGTTGGAGATGGAGGAAGATGCAGAGCATACGGCTTCGGCAGAAGAGAAGAATGCTGCGCAGATGGTGGGAGTCTCAGGAAAAGATGAGAAGGATGCTGTGCAGATGCCAGGAGTCCCAGCAGATGGAAAAGAGTTGGAAGTACGGTACAGTGTGAAAAATAAGATCGGCATCTGGGGTGCATGGCTCTGTCATTTCGGTATGCTGGTCATTATTGCAGGATTTGGACTGGGGCAGATGCTGAAAACGGAGTATACCGTATACGGTGTGCCGGGGCAGACGAAGCCTGTGGGCGATACGGGCTATGAGCTGACGATCGATGCATTCGATGTGAAGCTTCGGGAGGATGGCACGGTAGACCAGTATACCTCAGGGCTGACGGTAACGGATACTCTGACGGGCAAAAAGGAGAGCGGGGAGGCAAGTGTCAATGCGCCGCTGTCGCTTTTCGGCATGAAGCTTTACCAGAATTCTACGGGTTGGGCAGCCAACCTTACTGTTTATAAAAATGGAGAAAAGCTGCAGGAGGAGCTGCTCTGTGCAGGCGAATACGCATCTGTGGAGGACAAAGAGGGGCTGAGCGTTGGCCTGAATGCATTTTATCCTGATTTTTACGAGGATGAAAACGGTCAGCCGATGACGCTGACACCGTATCTGAAAAATCCGGGCTACCTGTATTCCATTTATTTCCGGAATCAGATCGTGGGAATGAACGTGCTGACGGGAGACGACAAAATTACCGTGGAGGAGTACGAATTTGTTTTCCATGACCCGCAGCAGTACACGCTGATTCAGATAAAACGTGATCCCTTCAGTCTTTTGGCGGCAGTCGGTGGCGTACTCGTCATGATTTCCCTGATACTGGCGTTTTACATGTACCCGAAGGAACTCTGGGCAGTCCGGGGAAGCGATGGGATATGGCGGATCGGAGGAAAGAGCAGAAAAGCCGGGAGCATGTATCAGGAGGAAATCACAAAGGCGTGGTCGGAGCTTGAAAAAGAGGAAAGTACGAAGACAGGATCATAGCTTGAGGAGGATGAATCACAAGAGCGTGGTCAGAGCTTGAAAAAAAGGAAAGTACGAAGACAGGATCATAGCTTGAGGAGGATAAATTACAAAAGCGTGGTCGGAGCTTGAGAAGGAGGAGAAGATAGATGGGAAGTGAGCAGCTTCTTAAGATGGAGAACGGTCTGTTTACGGCGGTAATGGTGCTGTATCTGGCGGCTATGGTGCTGTATTTTATCTTTTTTGCATTAAAAAATGAGAAAGCGGGAAAAATCGCGGGATGGATCATGGCGCTGGGCTTTGTGCTGCACACATCAGCCATGATTACGCGGGGGATCGGAGCAGGGCGGCTGCCTCTCACGAATCAGTATGAGTTTGCCACCAGCTTTGCCTGGGGCATCTGCCTGTGTTTCCTGATTTTTCTGCGGAAATACAGCTTTCAGGCTCTGGGAACCTTCGTAACACCGGTTATTTTCCTGATCATCGGCTACGCGGCCATGCAGAGCAGGGAAGTCCGGGAACTGATGCCGGCGCTTCGCAGCAACTGGCTTGGTATTCATGTTTCCACGGCAATCATTTCTTATGGGGCCTTCGGCGTATCCTTTGCCGTCTCGCTGATGTTCCTGCTACGACAGAAGATGAAAGACAATGCGTTCTGGCAGGAGCATATTCCGCAGGAGGAAAAGCTGGATCTCATCAGTTACCGCGCCGTATCTCTCGGATTCTTGTTTTTGACGTTCGTAATCGTGACGGGGGCTATCTGGGCGGAGCGCGCCTGGGGAAGCTACTGGTCCTGGGATCCGAAGGAGACGTGGTCGCTGATCACGTGGATCATATATGCGCTGTACCTGCACCTGCGGTTGTCGAAGGGCTGGAGAAATAAAAGTGCGGCGCTGTTTGCAGTGATCGGATTTATCTGTGTTATCTTTACGTATATCGGAGTAAATACGCTGATTCCGGGTATTCACAGCTACGCATGATGTCCGGCGAAGGAACACAGAACAGCAGAAATATAGTCATTCAATTTCTCGGGCGAAGAGATGAATTCGTCACTGTAGGAAAAATACAGCTCCGAATCATCGAAGGAGCGTTTGAAAGCGGGCAGAATAAGCTCTTCCGGCTGGGGGAGGAACTGACCGCTTTTTTTGATGTAGCAATTGCAGGCTTTTGCCGGCACGCGGTATTCTTTGTCTACATAGGCTGCAACACTTTTGTGGATGGCCTGATCCTCCAGCGGAAGATAATAATACTCTTTATAATTCGGAAAAAAGTGGCACAGAGTTCCTTCGTAAAGTTCGATCTGCAGCGTGGCCCGGCAGCCCTCAGCGTGCAGGTGGTACGGCCCGTTGTGGATGGAAAATGCGGCAGGAATCGGCTTTGCCAGGGTCAGGGAGGCTAATAAAGTGGCTGGGATATAACGCACAGATCTGAGACTGTCAAAATTGCCGTATAGCAGAGGAATATAGGCGGATATGCCAAGAATCTTCGTCATTCCGATCATATCATCATGGTTGTGAAGGAGCAGAAGGTCACGAATGGTAAAGTCCCCTGAGACTGCGTACTTCTGAAACAGCGAGACCATATGCTTTCCGGTCAGACGATCCTTCCTCTGCCAGCCGATAAATGCTTCCAGTGAGCTTTGGTTCATGCGCTCCAGTGAAAGGATTTTCCCGAGAAAACGGTATTTTTTATAAAGGTCAAGGGAAAGTGAGCGGCCCAAAGTGTGGGCCATGCCGTAGCTGTCCGCCTTTTTTGTAAGGTACGGCACGTCAAAGGTGCTGCCGTTAAAATGTACAATTGTATCGTAACGGGCAGCCGTATCGAGAAAGGCGCAGAGTACCGCTGCTTCATCCTCCGGCCCTTCGGCAAGAAACTGTGTCAGTTTCCAGCATTTTTCGTCAAAGAATAAGACGCCTATCAGGAAAACCATGGAGGAGGACGGAGAAAATCCAGTGGTCTCGATGTCGAAAAACAGGCTGCGTTTCGGATCGTAGCCCAGTATCTCATCATATGTGTCAAAATCCGGTACTGATTCAGTAAAGGTTATCATACTGTACTCCGTTTCTATTTTTTCACGTCTGTTGCGGAAAAACCGCTGGAACAGTGCATTTCGCCGTCATCTGTGACGAACATTGCCTCGATATCATCGAGAGATTCGATCAGTTCCATGCCGCGTTCCAAACCCAGCACGAAACACGTAGTGCTGAGAGCATCGCCGTCGGCTGATGAGTCAGAGAGAATGGTGACGCTTTTCAGGCTGTTTTGCACGGGATAGCCGTTTTTCGGATTCAGGATATGGTGATAGATCGTGCCGTCCTTTTCGAAGAAACGCTCATATGTACCGGAGGTCACGACGGATCTGTCGCTGTCTCTTATACACATCTCCGAGCCCACGAGACGGAGCTACATCTC
>CAMTFT010000143.1 GCA_947071365.1 uncultured bacterium
ACACCTATTAAGTCGTCGGCAGCGTCAGATGTGTATAAGAGACAGTCTTTATATCTCATTCATCTTCGCCAGCTTTGCCGCCTGGTCAGCCGCAATACAACTGTCAATAATTTCCTGAATATCTCCGTTCATAACCTTGTCCAGCTTATACAGTGTCAGATTGATCCGGTGATCTGTCACACGTCCCTGTGGGAAATTGTAGGTACGGATCTTCTCCGAACGGTCTCCCGTACCAATCTGGCTTCTGCGCATCTCCGCCTCCGCATCGTGCGCCTTCTGCTGTTCAATGTCATACAGCTTGGCACGCAGCAGCGCAAACGCCTTCGCCTTGTTCTGAAGCTGGGATTTCTCTGTCTGGCTGTACACAACGATTCCGGTAGGATAATGAGTCAGCCGAACCGCCGAGTCCGTGGTGTTGACACACTGACCGCCGTTTCCGGAAGCACGCATGACATCGATACGAATATCCTTTTCATCGATAACGACATCCACCTCTTCCGCCTCCGGCATGACCGCTACCGTGATCGTAGACGTATGAATACGTCCGCCGGATTCCGTTTCCGGTACGCGCTGTACGCGGTGAACGCCTGATTCGTATTTTAGCTTTGAATAAGCGCCCTTACCTGTAATCATAAAGTTGACGTACTTCATACCGCCGATGCCGATCTCTTCAAAGTCCATCGTTTCCACACGCCAGCGCTGGCTCTCCGCGTAATGAACGTACATTCTGTATATCTCCGCCGCAAACAGCGCCGCCTCATCTCCGCCGGCACCGGCACGAATCTCCACGATAACATTTTTGTCATCATTCGGATCCTTCGGAAGCAGCAGGATCTTCAGCTCACGTTCCAGCTCTTCGATACGCTTCTTCGCGTCAGAGAGCTCCTCCTTGAGCATTTCCCGCATTTCCTCATCAGACTCTTCCTCCAGCATCGCAAGGCTGTCCTCCACTGTCTGCTTACAGCTTTTGTATTCTTTATACGTATCCACAAGGGGCTGCAAACTCCCCTGCTCCTTCATCAGCTTCTGAAAACGCTGCTGATCCGCAATGACAGACGGGTCATTCAACATATTCAGTATCTCTTCGAAGCGTATCAATAAATCTTCCAATTTATCAAACATGAATCTTCTCACTTTCCTCTCTCAATTTTCAAATATATGTCAAAACGGCAGCTTTCCATGCATCCGGCCTGCCCGTCCCAAAGCAGTGATGTCCATCATTCCAAATGTCCATATCCAGACATCGCTTTCCGCTATCCGGGCCAGCGCCCGAGCACGACACGATCCAGCCCTGCCAGATCCCGTACCACCTCTATCTGCACAAATCCGGCCCTGGACATAAGTGATGTCACCTGCTCTGCCTGATCGTATCCGATCTCAAACAGAAGCCATCCGTTTTCTTTCAAATAAGACTTGCTCTCCCTGACAATTTCCCTGTAAAAATGCAGGCCGTCCGCTTTTCCGTCCAGCGCCTGACGCGGCTCATGGCACCGTACCTCCTCCGACAGCGCTTCAATCACCTCGCTGCGGATATACGGCGGATTCGACACGATCATATCATATTTTCCGATAATCTCAGAAAACAGATCGCTGTGTATGAATCTCACATCAGCCTCCAGGCGTGAGGCATTTTCAGTCGCAACTGCCAGTGCCTCTTCCGAAATGTCTGCCGCGTCTACCGCAAGTACACCATTTGTCTTTGCCGCTTCTTTGCGCGTATCAGACCACTCCGTGTTCTCCCTGGCTCCGCCTGCTCTGACACCGCACAGCTTCGCAAGGCTGATCGCAATACAACCGGAACCGGTACACATATCCAGCACATGCATTCCCGGCTTTAATCTCAAAGCGCCTATGGAGTCCGCATGCTGGCTGATCATATCCAGCGCCCGCATTCCCGGCCTTAATCTCTTCAGCGCCTCCTCCACAAGTATCTCCGTATCCTGCCGTGGAATCAGAACGTGCTCATTTACCAGAAAAGAAAGCCCCATGAATTCCTGCTCACCCGTAAGGTGCTGCAGCGGTATGTGGCTTCCTCTTTTCCGAAGGAGCTCCCGATAACGGCAGTCATCCTCTTCGGACATTTCCTGGCCTCCCTCCGCGAGAAAAACGGTTCTTGTCATGCCGGTCACGTATTCAAGCAAAAGCCACGCGTCCACAGAGACGTCTTCTATCCCGCATTCTGTAAGATACCGCTCACCTGCCTTCAAAGCTGCCCGGAGACTTCTTTTCTGCACTTCTCCTGTATGTGCCGTCAGACCGCCCACCTCCGAACACTTCATGCTTCTGTCTGTGCCCGGCTGTTTCACGGTTTCTTCCATACCTGACAGCTTCATGACTCCTTCTGCTCCTGGCTGCCTTCCTTTGACTCGTCAAGGGTATAGTTCGTTCCGAACTGCTCATTTTCAAACTTTTTCCAGTCAAAAACGGCTTCCACCGATGCAATAGCCACCTCGATCATGGAATCGTCCGGCTCCTTCGTCGTCAGGCGCTGCATCGCCATTCCCGGCTTACTCAAAATATTTACGATCTTGCTGTCTGAGCTTCCCGCCAGACGGATAAACTCATATGACACACCTGCAATCACCGGGAGCAGTGCAAGCCTCAGTACGATCCGCCAAAATGCCGTATTTACATGGATCAGGGCAAACAGTGGAATGCTGACCACCATGATAAAGACGATACTGACAAACATAACGATAAACAGGAAGCTCGTACCGCACCGTTTATGCTCCCTGGAGCTTATGCGCACGTTCTCCACGTTCAGCTCAAGGCCATGCTCAATACAGTTGATGCATTTATGCTCCGCCCCGTGATACATGAACGTCCTCTGAATATCTTTCATGCGGGAGATCAGTGCCAGATAACCTATGAAAATCACCAACTTCACAATGCCCTCTACGATCAGGATCAGCATTTCAGAAGCAACGACCTTCCGAAGAATCCGCGAAATAAAATACGGCGCCATCATAAACAGCACAATTGAAAATACGAGTGAGAAAATGACAGTGAGCGTCATCAGCATGTCATTGTCCCCGTCCTCTTTGCCGGAGGACGATGTCCCGGCTTCTTTTGCCAGCTTCTCCTCACATTTTTGCAGAACCTTATCCGCCTCTGCCTCTTTTCCCTGGCTGCGCAGCTTTTCTGCCTTTGCGGTCGCCTTTTTTCTCGCCTTTTCTTCTCTTTCGGCCTGCTCTGCCTCCGTCTCCTCCGCAAAAAGCGATGCGGAATACATCAGGGACTTCATGCCAAGGATCATCGAATCAAAAAAATTGACAACGCCCCGGATGATCGGAAGCTTTACGATTTTATTATTCTGAAAACGGCTGCTGCTGCAATTCTGGACATCTACCACGATCCCCTGATCCTCAGTCCGCACAGCCACCGCATATTTGCCGCCATTGCGCATCATAACTCCTTCGATGACCGCCTGGCCTCCTATTCCGGATGGTTTCATATGTTAATTCCTCCGTTATTCAAAAACAGGTTGAGATTTTGCAATCTCAACCTTATCTTTTCTCACACTATTTAGACTCAATACCGTATTTCTTGTTGAATCTTTCGATACGTCCGCGGGCTGCTGCTGCCTTCTGCTGACCTGTGTAGAATGAATGGCACTTGGAGCAGATTTCTACGTGGATGTCTTTCTTTGTAGATCCTGTTACAAAAGTATTGCCGCAGTTGCATGTTACGGTCGCCTGATAGTATTTCGGATGGATTCCTTCTCTCATGATTTTCACCTCTTCTTCTTATTTTGTGAACTGCTGATACCGGCTGTCCGGTCCAATTTCTGGTCAATGCTGCTCAAGTGTTACCACAGCAAGCTACCCCAGACTATCCCTGCAAGTCCCTGCAGTTCGTCGCACGTAAAACAACATTCAAATCATATCATACATTTTTACAAAATGCAACTGTTTTATATGAATTTCTGTCTGCGCACCCGCTGTACAAGCTCGCGGTTATCCTTTGTATTAACGATCATATTCAGTATATTTTCCACCGCTTCGTCGGATTTCAGGCCATTTAACGCCCGCCGCATGATATATACGGCTTCCTGCTCTTCCCTATCAAGCAGCAGATCCTCCCGGCGTGTACCGGACTTCGGAATATCGATAGCCGGGAACACCCGTTTCTCTGACAGCTTCCGGTCGAGAACAAGCTCCATATTGCCGGTTCCCTTGAATTCCTCGTATACAACGTCATCCATCTTGCTTCCGGTGTCCACAAGAGCCGTAGCCAGAATCGTCAGGCTGCCTCCCTCCCGCATCTTCCGCGCCGCGCCGAAAAAGCGCTTCGGCATATGCAGGGCTGCCGGGTCAAGACCGCCGGAAAGTGTACGGCCACTGGGCGGAACTGTGAGGTTGTACGCCCGGGCGAGACGGGTAATGCTGTCGAGAAGGATCGTCACATTCTCCCGCTGCTCCACAAGACGCTTTGCCCGCTCGATCACCATCTCCGAAACCCTCTTGTGATGCTCAGGGAGCTCGTCAAAGGTCGAGTAGATGACCTCTACATTTTCACCGCAGATCGCTTCCTTAATATCCGTGACCTCCTCCGGCCGCTCATCGATGAGCAGGATCAAAAGGCGCATATTCGGGTCATTCTGGAGGATTGACCGCGCAACATCCTTTAAAAGCGTTGTCTTACCTGCCTTCGGCGGCGACACGATCATACCTCTTTGTCCCTTTCCAATCGGAGAAAACAGATCGACGATACGCATCGCAGTTGCCCGGGAGCCCCGCTCCATCCGCATTCTCTCATTCGGGAAGATCGGTGTCATATCCTCAAAATTGTAGCGCTTCATCGCCTCAGAGGGAGTCTTGCCGTTAATCGTCTTGAGGTAGAGCAGCGCACCGAATTTCTCCTGCTGTGCCTTGATTCTCGTATTGCCGGAAATAATGTCTCCCGTCTTCAGATTGAATCTGCGGATCTGGGAGGGTGATACGTACACATCGTTCTCTCCCGGAAGATAATTGTCACTCCGAATAAACCCGAAGCCGTCCGGCATTACCTCGAGAATGCCCTTTGCCTCAATACCGCTGTCAAGCTGTGAAAGCTCTGTCGGCGGCCTGTCCGTGCGCTCCTGGCCGCCCTGCTCCGTGCTCTGCGGCTCTGCATTTCGCGCCTCCCGGCCTGTCTCCTGGCTGCGGCCCTCCGTGCTGCGCGTCTCACGGCCTGTCTCCTGTCCGCGGATCTCTGCGCTGCGCGCCCCTGTATTTCTTGTCTCCTGGCTGCGGCTCTCTGTGCTGCGCATCTCACGGCTTGTCTCCTGCCCGCGGCTCTCCGCGCTGCGCGTCCTGTAACTGCGGCCTTCTGTGCTGCGCGTTTCCGCACTTCGCCCCTCTGCACTGCGCATCTCACGGCTTGTCTCCTGTCCACGGTTCTCCGCACTGCGTACACCGTGGCTACGTGTCTCACTTACCGCTTCCTTTGCCGCTCCTCCTGCGTTTTCCTTTGCACCATCTTTTTCATCCTGTGACAGCATAGCTTCTATCACTTCGCTTTTCTTCATTGCTGAAATACCTTTCATTCCTCTGGCCTTTGCTAATTCCTTCAGGACAGCCAGTGATAATGACTCATACTTTTCTCTCATATTCACCTCATATATTTCCTGTCTCTTATACACATCTGACGCTGCCGACGACTTAATAGGTG
>CAMTFT010000144.1 GCA_947071365.1 uncultured bacterium
CACCTATTAAGTCGTCGGCAGCGTCAGATGTGTATAAGAGACAGATCCATAATACCGCTCTTTCCTTACGCATATTCTATTAATGAATGAGCCAGCTATAATCCTTGCGGCAGTCAAGAATGTAATCTACATATACTATATCGTCCTGGATTTGGTAAAGGACAAGATACCACTTTTCAATAAACATCTTATGATATTTGTTTGGCGTGATGTACATTTCCTCAAAAAACGGAAAGCGCTGCGGCATCTGGGACAAAGAACGCAAAGCAGACATAATTTCTTTTTTCTTTGCTGCAGCAGCCTCTTTACTAACCTGCGCCATAAAACGGATATGAATTCCCAACATAGTTTTTGCCCTGTCGGAAACAATGACTTTGTACTTTTTATTTCCTGCCATACATTATACCTCTGCAATCACCTCATCAAGATATACGTCCAGTTCTTCAAGGGAACAGCCGCCTTTACCTGCAATTCTGTCTTCCTGGACGGCAAGAAGTTCTTCACGTAATTTCAGCATTTTTTCCCGTCTGTTGTAGGTTTCAATATCCATGACAACTAAATCCCCCTCACCATTTTTGGTAAGAAAAACTGGTTCTGCGGTCTTTCTGCATTGTTCAGCAATCTCATTATAATTCTGCCTGATTGCTGCCGATGGGCGAATATTCATAGCGGCACCTCCTTAAATCAGTAATAGTAATATTCTAATCATATTATACCCATTTCATGCAATGCAGTCAATGAAAGCCCTTAAATTTCCATGTAAGCTTGCAAAAATAATTCGTCATCAAAAATTCATGGGACTTCCCTGCACCACATTGCTATTCTAAACGCCGTTATTTATTTCAAACAGGCTCAGTTGCTCATATTCTGTACTGTATACAAGATTTGACGGTTCCTTTTTTAGCAACCTTTCCACGCAACCGTCATCTGTCAGCCAGCTTTCCATTTCACTTCTCTCTAAAATAAGCGGCATCCGTTCATGCACCGGTGCCATAGATGCATTTGCCTGTGTTGTCAGAATCACAAACCGGTTTTTCCCATCATACAGATTATAGCATCCAGCCATGAACAGTAATGGCACATGGTCTGCCCTTCGAAATGTAAATTTTTCTTTCTTCCGGTTCCATTCATAAAATCCACTGGCCGGTACCACACATCTTCGCTGGCGCACACTTTCCTGAAATGTCCGCTTCCCCAGCACGCTTTCCGCCCTTGCATTAATCAACAGGCTCTTTCCTTCATATCCCGGAAATCCCCATTTCATATCCGTTGCTGTCAGTAAATTCCCCGGCTGTACCAGAACCGTTGCCATAGCAGAAGGACTTACATCGCCTGAGTGGTGAACAGCCAGTTTCCGGTCCAGATTCCGTACAATTTTTTCTATCTCCCTTGCAGTATCATCCGATATACAATATCGTCCACACATAAACAGTTGTCCTTTCTTTTTTCTTATCCTGTCCTGGCGGCCTCCCTGTCATTCACCATTTTCTAAAAGTCCATCACTGCTCCGCCAGTTCCTTCAGAGCAGGGCCACTGATACGGTACACTGTCCAGTCTTCCATAGGCTCCGCACCCATTGAAAGATAAAAATCAATACTCGGTTTATTCCAATCCAGGCACCACCACTCCAGGCGCCCGCATTTTCTTTCCGCGGCTATCCTTGCCAACTGCGTAAGCAATGCTTTTCCATAACCTTTTCCCCTGTATTCTGGTCTCACATACAAATCCTCCAGATAAATACCGGAACGGCCGAGAAACGTAGAAAAATTATGGAAGAACAAGGCAAAGCCAGCCTCTTTTTCCTCTTCCATCAAAAAAATTACTTCCGCTTTTTCTTTATCAAATATCCATTCTTCCAGCAGCTCCGGCGTTGCTACCACCTCATCCAGCATATATTCATATTCTGCCAGTTCCCTGATAAACTGCAAAATAAGCCCGGTGTCTTTTCTTTCTGCGTATCGGAAATCCATTCTTTACCTCCATTTTCCAGATCCATCAATTATTTCTTTTCCCAGTATATCCACTCTGGCTCCCGCTGTCAATTTTGCCGCACTGCCTCCTGCTCTTATCTCTACTTTATTTCATTGAGCATTTTCTCCAGCTCTTCCATGCTTTCCAGCAATATGCCTGGCCCCGGCAGCCATTCTGTCCAAATAATTCATTTCCATCATCAATTGATAAAGCACGGCTCCACAGACTGCAACACAATACGATTGTTAAGACCATCACAAACCTGTTTAAACGGAAACAAAACAACTAAAAACAAAACCATCATAATATACTTTGTCACTCTTTCGCAATTCTCTAATTTATCAACCTCGAAATAGGGAGGGGATTGCTCCCTTTTTTGACATTTTTTCTTTTTATCTTCTCGGCCAGGCAAATCCTGCACTGCCTCTGCGACGTAGCGTAATTCGACATGGTGTAATTACACCGTAACGCAATCGAGGGCTGAGAAACTTCATTCCCCAGCCCCCTGCAAACTGTTACTACCTATTATATCAGAAACGTTCCCTCTACCCTGCTACAGATTCGTCCACCCGCCGTCACACGTCAGAATAACTCCATTGATAAAGCTGGATTCGTCGCTCGCAAGAAACAGCACAACATTTGCAATATCCTCCGGCATCCCCAGCTCCGGTGAATGCGTCAGCAGCGAACTGGTGCGCGCAAATCCAAATTCATTTGCCTTCGGCATCACAAGCGGGATATCTGTTACGACACCGCCCGGGGCAATTCCGTTGCAGCGGATCTCTTCTTCCATATACATAAACGCCGTGTTTTTCGTTGCTGCCGTGATGGCCGCTTTTGCCGCACAGTAAGCGACACCTGCCGTATTATGGAATGCTCCCACAGAACACGTATTGATGATATTGCCGCCGTCTCCCTGCTCAAGGAACACCTGCACTGCCTTTCTCATCGCATACATTGGGCCGATTGCATTTACCTGCATCTGTCTGGCGATCATTTCATCGGAGACATCCCCGACCGCTGTATTGTCGTCCATGATTCCTGCATTGTTGATCAGGACATCCAGTCTGCCAAATTTCTCCACAGCAAAATCAATCATTGCCTCATTATCTTCTCTTTTTCCACAGTCCCCAGCAAAAGCCAGCACCTCTCCCGGTTCATCCTTCAGTCTCTCTGCCAGTGCATCCAGTCTTTCTTTTCTGCGCGCCACAGCAACGATCTTCGCGCCCTCCGCTGCGAAGCGCTCTACGATTGCCTGTCCCATACCGGCCGATGCTCCTGTTACTATAACCACTTTTCCTTCCAGTCTCATTTCTCGCTTTCCTTTCTTCCCTTATGGATCTTTCTACAGCCAGCATTTGCGGGTGATAACTGCCGGAGACTCATTCTGGCCGACCGTCACCACTCTTCCCTCTACCGCCTTTTTCGCATCAATCACAGCAAATCCAATATTTTTATCCACGGTATACCCATAAATTGCTGCACGGACGAATCCGCATGGAACACCTTTGTAGTATACGATTTCCTTCTGGGCAATGTCCTCATACGATTCATTCTGGTATTCGAGTCCAACCAATACGTGTTTGGGCCCCTCTTCCTTAGCCCTGACAAGTGCATCTCTTCCGATAAACTCTTTATTCAGATCTACAGACCAGTCAAGTCCGCACTCAAAGGGTGTCAGCAGATACATATCCTGACGGAGTGCAAATCCCTTTTCCACCGGAAGACTTCTGACGTACACCTCCAGAATATCGATCTCCGGCGCGTGGAATTTGTCTGCACCATCGCGGATAGCCTTTTCAACCTTCTTTGTATCCTCCGTCCTGCAGTAAACCTCATACCCGTTTTCTCCGGTAAAACCGCTTCTGTGAATTTTCACTTCAATATCTCCGATTCTGTTATCCATCACAGAAAATCGTTTCAGGTCATCGATCCGCTCTGCGGTCAGTTCATTCACTACGGACGGTGAATTCGGCCCCTGAATCGCATACATATCAATTTCATGGGTGATATCCCGATATGTAACCTCATCATTTTCTCTGTGCTGATCCATCCACCGGATCAACTGCGGTGCATAAAGCGTAGATACCCAGTAAAGCTCCTGCTCCATATGCATGACGATCGTATCGTCAATGATCTTTCCATCCTCATTCAGCATGGTCGTATATTTCGTTTTTCCTACAGCAGCCTTTGCGATCCTGTTCACAAACAAACGATCCAGAAATGCTGCCGCGCCACTTCCCTTCACCTCTACCAGATCATGAGTCCATCGATACCAGCCGGCATTTTCCCGGACTGCCTGGTGCTGGGCGCGTGCTCTCGAATCTTCTCTGAATAACATTCCAAATCCCCCTCTCTAAATCATCCGTTTGTCAATTTTTCTGCCGACAACAATGGTCATGACCTCATCCTCTTTTCCCTCAAACCAGCAGGACCACTCGGGTGATACCATCGTTTTTACCATATTGTGCCACATTGTCTCATAGCCAAGCGTCAGCTCGTCAATCGGAGCCATCTCAAAACGTCCGTTGAAATCATCCGGTGTCACGGTGATCCGAACCTCATCCTCAGTAAATGCCTCCAGTTCGCAGGGAACAAGCTGTGTATCCAGAATATTTTTAATATAACCGCCCATCAGACGCGGGTCATTCTCTCCGATCTCATGCGGAACTCCCAGCCAGCTTCGAAGCCCTTCCTTCGCAAACGGCTCAATAAATTCATTTTTCCCGGCAGTGGCAAAAACGATCTTAAAGATTCTTTCAAACTCGTCATCATCCTCCGCCATATCCCGAATTGCGATGAGCGGGAACGCGATACACCACAGCCATCCCTTCTCCATGCACCAATGGTACGCCCATTCGAAGGTCTTCTCCTCACCGAATGCCTGAGAATAAAATCCATTTCGCTGAAGCTGCCCATGCTTCACGCAGCGGTCATTCGGTGTCTGATGTACCGGATCCTTTGGCTGCTGCATGTGATCCAGCCATCCCTGCTTTTCCCAGCCGTAAACATCACGCCGCTCCGCAACTACACGGCAATGCCTGTCACCGCAGCCTCTCGCCTCACACATATTCAGCGCCACTTCATTTTCTCCCGCCTTTGCAGCGGCAATGTCAAAATTGGCAGTAAACATGGCGGTAGTCATATTGCACAGCTCTGCCCCGACAATATCCCAGGGACACGTATCCAGCTCCTTTTCCACGCGGTTTCTCGTGAACTGAACCACCCGGCCCGCCATATCCTCATACTCATCACCGGAATCTCCTACGATCCCGCCCAGCCACGATGATTTCTCACAGAATTCCGGAATATTCCATTCATCAAAAAACTCATTGATGTAATCGTCATTGCACGCTCCCATATTCATCATATAGGCAATTTCGCAAATAGCCTCCGTGCGTTTTTCAAAATCCGGCTCAAGGATACGCATCACCTGAAATACATTCGCACAGAATGATGCAATATGGCGTACCGCATAATTGTACGCCTCCTTCTCCGGAATCAGTTTTCCCCACACGGTAGTTACACATTTACTTTGATCCAGCCTGTCCTTTAATGACATCTAAAACCCTCCTTTGTCCGAAAGCCGCCCCATGCCTTCGATATTTGTCTTTATTTTATGAAAAAATAAAAACGGTATCCAGCCCTCAAAC
>CAMTFT010000145.1 GCA_947071365.1 uncultured bacterium
ACCTATTAAGTCGTCGGCAGCGTCAGATGTGTATAAGAGACAGATATCACACTGACTCAGGAAAAATTCTATGAATTTTTGAAGAACGATGCAACGATCTCCACCTCCATGCCGTCTCTGACGGATGTCACGGAGCTGTGGGACAAACTTTTGAAGGACTATGAAGCAATCGTGCATATCCCCATGTCCAGCGGACTGAGCGGTTCCTGCAATGCAGCACAGATGATGGCACAGGATTACGAGGGAAAGGTATTTGTCGTTGACAACCGACGTATTTCCATCACACAGAAACAGTCAGCCATCGATGCAAAAGCCCTCGCTGACGCCGGATGGAGCGCTGCTGAGATCAAGCAGTATCTGGAGGACACCGCATCGGATTCCAGTATTTATATCACACTGGCAACACTGTATTATCTGAAAAAGGGCGGAAGGATCACACCTGCTGCCGCAGCGCTCGGCACGCTCCTCAGACTCAAGCCGGTACTTCAGATCCAGGGAGCAAAGCTGGACGCGTATGCCAAGAGCCGTACCCTGAAGGCCGCCAGAGCTACCATGCTGGAAGCCATCCGCAAGGATTTCCATGATCGGTTCCACGCAAAAGAGGATGCCTCTGACATGCATATCATGCTGGCATATTCCGGCACTGATCTGACGGAATCCCATTCCTGGCTGGCAGAGGTACAGGCCGCATTCCCGAACCATACGATCATGAATGACCCACTGTCTTTAAGTGTATCCTGTCATATCGGTGATGGCTCCATTGCGATTGCATGCGTGAAAAAATTACCGGAAGAGCTGCTGAATAAATATCAATAAGCATCACAAAAAGGGACGGAAAAGCATCATCGCTTTTCACGTCCCTTTTGTATTCCTGAAATCTTATTTACGTCTTTTTTTCAGAAGAAGTATCACTACGATCAGCACAACTGCCGCTGCCATCAAAGCCACATACAGCGCAATCGGGGTGTCATCTCCGGTCTGGGCTGCCTCGCCGACCTCGCCGTTTCCTGAGACTCCTCCAAACCCTCCAATATCATTACCATCTGAACCAAGGATCTGTTTCCAGTCATCCTGAGATACGGAACCGTATACGGAATTCAGAAGGATCGTCTGTATCTCCCGTTTTTCCTGGGTAAACGCGGCGTTAGAATTTACGACCCTGATCTCGTAACCAAACTCTTCCTCGTTCTTGATTACCTTTCCGTTCTGATCCACCTCGGCAATATAAATATTCGCGTTGGAAGCAGAGCCAAGATTCAGAGAAAGCTTCAACGTCTGTTCGCTCTTGCCCTGCAGCTTCAGCGGAATTGGTTTTGTATAAAGCTGCGTAAATTTCGCATCCTTGAACAATCCTGCATAGAAGGTTTCATTGACCGCCTTCTGTGTCACTCCCTGATATACCTTTTTCGTCAGATAAAGCGTTACCTTGGAAGATTTTTCTTTATTCGTAATGGTAACGGAAGCATCATCGCCTGCAACAACCTTCAGCGTCGGAGCGCTGATATCCACTGCGTATCCAAATGTTTCCTCGTTCACTCTGGAACCGTCCGCATTTACCTCAGCAATATAATATGTAGTCTCTCCGCTGTTTGGAAGCAGGATCCGCCTGCTGGCATACGTCGAAGAAGCATTCTGCAGGTCAAGCTTGATAATCGTCGGAGTATCACTGTAATCAGCTTTTCGGAAGATTCCTGCGTAGAAAGTCTCTGTCACGCTGACCGCCTCGCCGGAAGCCTTCGTCACATTTTTCGTAAGCGTGATTCTTGCCGTGTAACGATATCCCGTAGGAAGACTGCTGTAAACGTTCTGGATAACTGTTGAGCGCTTTGATGATGTCGTAGTGACAACACCACCATCCGCATATTTAATCGCCCGTGTATTTGTGGATTCCAGAGGCTCCCCGTACTGATTTGTCTCAGCTATATAATATTTCGTATCACCGGCAAGATTCTTAAAGTCCGTAGAGCCGCCCAGCCCCTTCACCGTGATCTTCTGAACATCGCTGACCTTCTGTATGTGGGCTGCATCCGCGAACAGCGCTGCATAGAAGGTATACCTTCCCTTCGCTGCATTTGTCCCGCTGGTATTGTCCTGTGCATATACCTGATGCTCACCGCTGTAAACCTGCTTCGTCGCCGTAATTGTATGGTTCGTCGATACAGCACGGTCAGCATACATCTGAACCTCCGTCACTACACCACGCTGTACTTCAAAGGAAACATCAGCCGTCGGCGCATAACCGGAAGGAGCCGATACCTGAGACAGATAATACGTCTGCCCCGCCTCAAGCACGTTTGCTATAACATAATCCTTATCTTTTGATTTAAAGACGAGCGCTTTTCCATTGTTGTAGACGATCTTTCCGCTTCCGTCCTTCACAACCATCGTGACACCGGAAATATGTTTTCCTGAACTGCCGTCCAACAGACGGAAATGAACCGTTGTGTCGTTCAGCTTGTTCCGGATCTCCGCTTCCACCTGATTCAATCCGCAGGTTACAGAAAGCTTTCCGGTATTACCCGTAGAAAAGCTGACGGTATACAGCGTCTGCCCCGTCTGGGATTCTGCCAGATAATAATCCGCCTTACTTGATGTCACTTTCAGGTTAATCGTCTGTGTTGCCGAGTCCACCCCATTCATATCAAATGTGATCGGTGTTGATGTAACCTTCTTTGTATGCTCTGCATCCTCGTACAGATCCACACTGAATACATCTCCGGGCTGGCCTGCCATTGGTGTCTCGTCATAATTCAAAAGCTTATTTGTCAGTTCAATCTTCGCCGTATAACTGAAATCTCCGTCAGGGTATGTATCCGTCGTATCATTTACAACAAACTTGTATTTCAGGTATGTGTTCGTCGTTGTACCTGAGCCGGAACCTGATGCACCGTTAAAGCTGATGCCATTTGTTATCATCGTTTCCGATGCAGTCGTATCGGTGATCTGCCAGGATACATCCGTCAACGGCTCTCCCAGCTCGTTTGTAGGTGCAAGGTAATACGTTCCATCTTCCAGTCCGCTAAATGTAATCATGTTACTGTTTTGTGTATTCGCAGCGAAAGTGAACTCCTGCACCGCACTGACTCTGGCCACTCCCGAAGTTGTAACATTACCATTAAATAATGCTGCATAATACTTCGTCTTCATATTAGGCTCAGCAGTTAGAGGCTGTTCGTTGCCATATGCCTGAGCAGAAACATTAAGCTCATTAAGACCAGATGCCGCCTTATTCTTAATATCCAATTTTACCGGATCTGCTGGATTTGTTGGATTTGCCTCTATTTTAAACGGCTCATCTGCCGCTATCTGATACCCCTCATCTGTAGATATCTGAGACAAATAATAGTCACCTGCTGCCAGACCCGTCAACAAAACCGGCTCACCCATATAATGGATGTAATAGCTCGGATTTCCGGATTCGTCATCCTTTATAATCGTTCTATTATTATCCTTAAGAACAAACACTGCATCCGATATATTTTCATCTGGCTTATCGCCTTTTGTCACAGTGAGCAGCGCCATTCCCTGTGCTTGGGTTGTTCCATTTTTATACAGTGTAATCGTCAGTGTCCCATTCGCCATATTCATACCGGAAGTCTCAAATACCGGTACTCCATTTTCATTCACAGAAAAATACAGCCGCTGCACACCATAGTAATCTGTCGGAAGACCGGAGATCTCAAGATAATACTTGCCACCCTTTGTCAGCCCGGTTCCTACGCTTACACTATCGGAGCCAGAAGCTATCGGCGCAGAGGAAACCTCGTCTCCTATGTGGTATTTTACCGTGCCATCATCATTCACCACAGTCACTGCTGCTTTCACCGTAACGGTTCCCGCCGTAATCGGAGCACCATCCGCCCCTGCCAGCTTCACATTCAATGTGACTTTATCATCCGAATAAAGAATAGAATCGATCGGTGCAAGATAGCCCGCGATGTCCAGCACCTCTTCTTCAGCCGTCATCTCAAGTTCGCCTGTTTCCGCTACCGCTTCATCCGTTGCTCCGTCTGTTACTGCCTCGGTCTCATCGGTCGTTGCCCCATCCGTGATCTCTTCTGTTACCGTCTCGGTCTCATCGGTCGTTGCCTCGCCCGTGATCTCTTCTGTTACTGCCTCTGTTTCGCCGGTCACTGGCTCGTCCGGCTTTGTTGCACTCTCCGGCTCGCCCGCTTCCGGTTCGCTCGCTTCCGTTGTCCCGTCCGGCTTTTCTGTACTTTCCGGCTCGCCCGCTTCTGTCGTCACCTCGTCTGTTGTCTCGTCCGACTCTGCTACACTTTCCGGCTCACCAGCCTCTGTCGTTGTCTCGTCCGGCTTTACTGCGCTTTCCGACTCACCAGCTTCTGTCGTCGCCTCGCCCGCATTCTCCCCGGTCGCTGCTTCATCCGCAGTCTCGTCTGTCTCCGCCGCACTCTCCGGCTGACGTCCTTCCACGAAAGCGATCTGCAAAAGCTCTTTTACCGAATCTGCCACACTCACGCGCTTCGCATATACCGCGCCTGCCAGATCTGAATTTACCTTTACTTCGGCTGACGGTGCAAGATACGTTCCCTGCAGTCCCGCTCCGTTCGCTAAAGTCACTGTTCCTTTGTAGTCTGAATAACCGTCGCCATCCAATGATGCAAAATTATACAGAATATCTCCCGGCTGTGATTCCTCACTGTATGTAACTTTCTCACCCGAAAGAATCATATCATATCCCGAAAAATCAAGCGCCTGATCTGCATGGTCTGCAATGACATTCACCACATAATACTTCTTTGTAACATCAATCACATGATTTTCGTAAAGCTCGTCGAGCTGCGCCGTGTCCAGCTTGCCCTTCTCATCAGCATAGAGATTGATGACCTCTACGTCAGAGGATGAGACCGCATTTGCAAGCTTCTTTGAAAAATCAGCCAGACCGGAGGCTATGGCACTGCCGTCACTGCCTTTTGCAACTTCCTGATCCTTCAATATATCTTCCGGCCCCTCCACCGTCTCTGCCGCAAACAGATACGGAAGAGCTGACTTTAAGGAAACGGTCAAATCGGAGGAGCTCATTTTCTTTCCGTCATTTACGCGTTCGGAACGCTCCGTTTCTTTTTCCGTCTGTTTTTCTTCTGTCTGCTTCTCTGTCTCTTTCTTTGATTCCGTCGGTGCCTGTGTCTGCGCTTCTGTTGGAGCCTGCGTCTGCGCTTCCGTTGGTACCTGCGTCTGCGCTTCTGTCGGGGCCTGTGTCTGTGCTTCCGTTGGTGCCTGTGTCTGCGCCTGTGTCTGCGCCTCCGTCGGGGCTTCTGTTGGAGCCTGCGTCTGCGCTTCTGTCGGGGCCTGCGTCTGTGCTTCCGTGGGCGCCTCTGTTGGTGCCTGCGTCTGCGCTTCTGTCGGGGCCTGCGTCTGCACTTCCGTTGGTGCCTGTGTCTGTTCCTCCGAATACGCCTGTATCTCCGATCCGGCCGGAGCCGACGGTATCGTTTCTTCTGCTGTTCCCAACACGCTGCCCTGCATCAGCATGGATGATGCCAGAATGACAGCGGCTATTTTTTTGAATTTCTTATACATAAAAGCCTCCTGTAAAACATTTTGCCTGTAATACAAATTTCTGTTCACAGTATATCACCTGTCTCTTATACACA